>CAJPRB010000148.1:0-4138 GCA_905372925.1 uncultured Streptococcus sp. | reverse complement strand
AAAAACTTCTCTTTTAAATATGTATTATTTTTCTGATTTGTACTGCAATTTGCATTTAAATCCAACTAAATCTTCAAGAATCGACGCATCGAAATTCCTGAACCAATTGAACCAATGAAAATTCCGATTACAAATAATAGGACTGTCATCAGAGGAATAAACACATCTGGCGTAATCATTGACAAGTTTTGCCCTACCAAGGATTTATTGACCGATTGATAAACCATATTGTAAACAAAGAATACAAGTACTGAAGGAATTGCTGCACCAAGCAAGCCAATAAAAGCACCTTCTAGCAAGAATGGACCACGGATATAGCCATTTTTCGCTCCTACAAGACGCATGATCTGAATCTCACGACTACGTGAAATAATGGTAATACGAATGGTATTGGAAATGAGGAAGACTGCAATAAAAATCAAGAGCCCCGCAATAACCAATCCCCAAACACGGATAAAGGAAGCCAGTTCGAAAAGTCGTTGAGTGTTGGCACCACCGTCTTGAACCTCAGATACCCCTTCAATTTTCTTGGCCTCTTCTGCTACTTTAGGAACATCACTCGGAGAATTGGTATCAACGATATAGGCATCATAGAGAGGATTGGCATCCCCTTCAAAGACCCTCCAGTCATCCCCCATCGTTTCAGTCAATTTTTGATACTGCTCTTCCTTGCTTGAAAAAGTGACATTCTTAACACCTTGCATGGCTTTTAAGGCATCATAAACCTTGTGATAGTCATTATTGGTAACTGTCTGACCTTCTTTTTCAATCGTTTCACTATTATCTGCTACATCCTTACGAATGTAAACCATGACACGAACGTTGTTTTCAATATCGGTAGCCAGTTTCGCTGTATTAAAAATTACAGATGCAAACAGGGCAACGAGTGTCAAGGTAATCATAACCGAACTCACTGCTGCCACTGTCATCCAGCCATTTCGTTTTAAACTTTTAAGTGATTCAAATAAATGGCGAAAAAATCTACTAATCATCGTATCCATATTCTCCTTTAGCTTCGTCACGAACGACACGGCCATTTTCAATGGCAATGACACGGTGGCGCAAGGTATTTACAATCTGGCTATTGTGGGTCGCCATCAAGACAGTCGTACCTTGGAGATTGATGCGTTCCAACAGATTCATAATTTCCCATGAATTATCTGGGTCCAAGTTTCCTGTTGGTTCATCGGCAATCAAGACCTTAGGATTGTTCACAATCGCACGGGCAATGGCAATCCGTTGCTGCTCTCCACCTGAGAGTTCGTTAGGGAAAGAGCGAACCTTGTGTTTCAAACCGACCAAGTCCAAAACTTCCATAACCCGTTTCTTAATATTGCGACGGTTCTCTCCGATAACTTCCATTGCATAAGCAATATTTTCATAAACAGTTTTCTTAGGCAAGAGTTTGTAATCTTGAAAAACTACCCCAACACTGCGACGGAGCAGAGGGATATCTTTTTTCTTGATTTTAACCAAATTAAAGCCTGCAACTGTTAAACTGCCTTTTTCAATCTTTACTTCTCGATATAAAGCTCGAATAAAGGTTGACTTCCCTGCTCCAGAAGGCCCAACGATATAGGCAAATTCTCCTGGTTCAATACTAAGAGAGACTCCACGAAGGGCAGTCGTTCCGTTATCGTATTTTTTGACAACATCTCGCATTTCAATGATTGACATGTGAGTTCCTTTCTATTCTTAGCTGATTCGCCATTTGAGATAGGCGTCGATGAAACCATCAAGATCTCCATCCATGACCTTATCTACCTGAGCAACTTCAAAGCTCGTACGGTGGTCTTTTACCATGGTATAAGGTGTGAAGACATAAGAACGAATCTGACTTCCCCAAGTGATTTCTTTTTTCTCACCTTTGAGGGAGTCGACTTCCGCAGCTTTCTTTTCTTGCTCCATCTGATAGAGCTTGGCTTGCAACATCTTCATAGCACGATCTCTATTTCCATACTGGGTACGATCGACTGTCGATTGAACGACTGTCCCCGTAGGAATGTGTGTCAAACGCACACCTGTTGAAACTTTATTGACGTTTTGTCCACCAGCACCACCTGAACGGAAGGTATCCATTTTGATATCATCTTCACGGATTTCCACTTCGATGGTATCGTCCAACTCAGGCATAACCTCAACGGATGTAAATGAAGTATGGCGGCGTTTGGCAGAGTCAAATGGTGAAATACGTACCAGACGGTGAACACCCATTTCTGACTTGAGAAGACCGTAGGCATTAGGACCTTCAAAGGACAAGGTCACAGACTTGATGCCCGCTTCATCACCAGCTTGGTAATCCAAGACTTCTACTTCAAAGCCTTTGGCATTACCATAACGAGTGTACATACGGAGCAACATATCGCCCCAGTCCTGAGCCTCTGTACCTCCAGAACCTGGATGGATCTCCAAGATGGCATTATTGTGGTCATAAGGTTCTGACAAGAGAAGCGTCATCTCGTAGCTGGTCATCATCTTATCCAGTTCCGTCAACTGTTCGACCAGTTCATCATGGACTGACTCGTCTTCTGCTAAAAAGTCCAATAAAATTTCAACTTCATCCTGCAACTCTTCCATTTTACGGAAGGTGTTGTAGGTATTTTTTAATTCATTTAATTCTTGCGACGTTTTTTGGGCCGCGATATTATCGTTCCAAAAATCAGGTTCTGTCATCTTGTTTTCCAAGATGGCAATCTCTTCCTCTAGTCCTTCGAGGTCAAAGAGACCCCCTGAAAGAAGCTAATTTTTCACGATTTGCGTCAATTTTTTGACGAATTTCTGAAATGTCCATAAATACTCCTTTATTCACATCGTTTCATTATACCACATTCTCTCATTTCTTTCCATATTTTGCTTGTTATTTCAAATTGTATACAAAAAAGAGGGTTTTCACCCTCTATATTTATAACTTTTTAGCAGAGGTTCGAGCAATCTCCTCTACTTGGATACCTTGCGCTTCAAATTTCTCCTTCAGAAAGGTTAAATCAATCATCCCATCAATTTGAACTTCGATGACAACCTTGCCATCCTTACGTGGAATGTTAACTGTGTGTGAGATATTTAGATTTTCTTCTGCGATTAGAGCTACAATTTTTCCCAGTACACCGACTTCATTTTCTGTGATAAAACGAACACGGATTCCCTCTTCTCCGTATCCGGAAATTTCCAAGAATGCCCGAAAGACATCGCGATCTGTAATTACGCCATAAACCTGTTGATTGTCCACAACTGGAAGAATACCGATCTTATTCTTCAACATGAGATAGGTCGCATCTTCTAGACTTGCATAACCTGACACTGTGATGACATCCCGAATCATGACGTCTTTGACTTTGGTCTTATTGAGAAGATAATTCATCTCATAGATGGAGAGACTGGTTGCTTTAGACGGACTGGCTTCAGCAATAGTTCCTTCTGTTACAAGACCAACCAATTGGTCATTTTCGATAACAGGTAAACGGTGCAAGCCTTGCTCGCGCATCAAATCTGCTGCATGTGCTACAGTCGTATCTGGACTGATATAAACTACCTTGCGGGTCATAAAATCTTTAACTGCCATGAGACTTCTCCTTCTTTATTGCTACTATAATTATACACTTTCTTACAAAAACTATCAAACGCTTTCATCTCTTTTTCAAGATTTTGTAACATTCAATCACAAAAAAGAGAGAAATAGTCTTCTCTCTTAAACTTAAAGGCTCTATAATTTCTGTAGTGGGTGAAATCACTGTAGGAATGATGGGCCTCTTTTGTTGTAGAAGAAAAGTCCCATAAGATCTATAATGAAAAGCGATCAAACCATCATTAGAAAGAATCTTATGGAACCATTACATTTTATCACAAAATTACTAGACATTAAAGATCCTAACATTACTATTTTAGATTATGAAGATGCTGGAACACACAAGGAAATCATCGATAAGCTAGATTATTCTGCACCTAAATGCCCTCACTGCCAAGGAAAAATGGCTAAATATGACTTTCAGAAAGAATCGAAAATCCCCTATTTAGAGTGTGCGGGATACAAAACGCTGATTCGCTTAAAGAAACGCCGTTTCCGATGTAAAGTTTGTGGAAAAATGGTTGTCGCAGAGACTCCCTATGACGGCCATCGCTGAAAGCTTAGCAGTTTCCACTT
>CAJPRB010000147.1:0-4188 GCA_905372925.1 uncultured Streptococcus sp. | reverse complement strand
CGGTACAGGTATCGGTGCAGGTGTTATCCAACGTGGTGAGTTTATCGGTGGTGTAGGTCACCCTGAGATGGGGCACTACTATGTGGCTAAACACCCAATGGATGTAGAAAAAGAATTTAACGGCGTTTGTCCTTTCCACAAGGGCTGTTTGGAAGGCTTTGCGGCTGGTCCAAGCCTCGAAGCCCGTACAGGTATTCGTGGTGAAAACATCGAACTCAACAGTTCTGTCTGGGACGTTCAAGCCTACTATATCGCTCAAGCTGCGGTCAATGCTACAGTGACTTTCCGTCCAGACGTGATCGTCTTTGGTGGTGGAGTTATGGCCCAACAACACATGCTGGACCGTGTGCGTGAGAAATTCACAGCTCTCCTCAACGGCTACCTACCAGTACCAGACGTGCGTGACTACATCGTGACACCTGCAGTTGCTGGAAATGGTTCTGCCACACTTGGGAACTTTGTCCTTGCTAAGAGTGTCGCAAAATAAAACAAACAAAACATCCGCTTGGGCAACCAAACGGATTTTTCTATTCTCAAAACATCTGCCAGAAGAAATCAATAATATAAGTCAAACCATAAGTGTAAACCACTAGGGTAAAGGGCTTGGTCAGAATGATGATAATCATATAGCGTTTGAAGGTCATCTTGGTGAGGGCAGCCAGCATACAGAGAAAGTCAGCTGGACTGACAGGCCAGATCATCATAAAGATAAAGAACCGCTCGAAACGATTGCCCTTATCTAGCCAACCGATGTACTTGTCATAGGTGCGCTTGCTGACGACGGACTGGACAAAGGCAGCCCCATAGAGACGGACGAGGTAAAAGATAATGGCACAGCCAATCACGATGCCGATATAGTTATAGATGGTTCCGATGATGTGGCCGTAAATAAAGACCCCAGCCACTGAGGTCAAAGCTCCCGGAATGATCGGAACAACAGTTTGTAGGATTTGTAAAAAGATAAAGAGTGGTGGCCCCCAAAGCCCAGCTTGCTGAATAAAGTCTGATAGGGTTTCCTTTGACTGTAAAACACCCGCCTGATAGGCCCAAATACAGAAAATCAAGGTGCCGACTCCCCCGACGATAGACGAAATATTGATGACTTGCTGCAGAAGGGGAGAAACAGCTTTCATTTGCTTATGCTGTGACATAGAAACTCCTTATAGATAGTATGATTCTACTATACCATATTTTTCTTATAAAGACTAATTTGATTCCTTATCTTGCTTTTTATATAAGTGTGGTACAATTAAAGGAGTAAGTCAAGAGATATAACGGTGAAAGAAATGTTAGATTTAAAATTTAAAGGAAGATGGAGAAAGTACCAAAAGGAAGTCTTAGATCGTTTTCAGAACTATCAAACAGATGGGCATGTTCACCTAGTGGCGGCACCAGGGTCCGGCAAGACCACCATTGGTATCGAGCTGATCGCTCGTTTTGGCAACCCAGCCCTTGTCTTGGTTCCGACTGTCACCATTCGTGAACAATGGGTAGATAGGATCCAAACAGCCTTTTTAGAGAACGAACAGAAGATTTCAGATCTCGTTTCCCAAAACTTAAAGGAGATGAAAGCATTAACGATTGTGACCTATCAGGCTTTTCATAGCGCTATGAACCAATTGCAATCACAAGAAGATGGAGAAGCAGAGGATTTTGTGGGGTTTGATTTGCTTGCAAGTCTAAGAGCTCAGAAAGTTGCTACTCTTTGCTTGGACGAATGCCACCACCTGCGCAATGAATGGTGGAAAAGTCTGGAAACCTTTCGCAAGCAGTATGGACAGTTGCAAGTCGTCTCCCTGACAGCGACACCACCTTATGACAGCGAGCCTGAACTCTGGGAACGCTATATCCGTATGTGTGGGGAAATTGACCAAGAAATTACGGTACCTGAACTAGTCAAGGAAGACACCCTCTGTCCTCATCAGGATTTTGTTTATATCTGTTCACCAACAGCTGAAGAGTCGGAACACCTCAGGCAGTTTGAAGATAGAAAGAGGGAGTATATCCATCAGCTTTTGGTCAATCCTGACTTTCAAGCTCTAGTGTCAGGTTCAAAGGTACTCAAAGGAGACATTTCATCCGATGTTCTACTAGAAGACCCTAAGTACTTGTCGGCTATTTTGATCTATATGCATTCTCAAGGCTTGATCATTCCTGGCTCTTTAGAGAATCTTTTGGGGGCGAAACGTCTGCCTCAGGTGAACTCCTACTGGCTCGAGCTGTTGTTGCAGAGCGTTCTCTATCAAACTCCAGATTGGTACGAGGATTCAAATGGATTTAGGGAAAAGTTAGAATCGGAGTTAAAAGCACGGGGGTTGATCGAACAGCGACAGGTTTCTCTAGTCAAGTCCAAGTCTAGGGACAAGATTTTAAATCAGTCTTTGGGGAAATTGTCTGGTATTGCAGATATTTTTCTGACTGAGTATAAGAGTATGGGACAGGATTTGCGACAACTCGTCTTGGCGGATTATATTCGTAAAGATTTTTCAATCTATCTGGGAGATAATCAGGCAACCATTTCTCAGTTGGGGGTTCTTCCTTATTTTGAAAGCATTCGTCGGAAAGCTCAGGAGCATGAGATAGCTGTATCTTTGGCTGTCTTGTCAGGGAGTGTCGTTATTCTTCCCACCAATGTGGCAGCAGAGTTGAAGGAACTCTTGCCTCAGGTTCATCTTAGTTTTTCGTCTATTGGTCAGTTAGACCAAGAGGATTATGTACTGGTGGGATTCCCTAGTACTGCTAAGGGTATTGTAGCGGCGGTGACGGAACTTTTCCAACGCGGTCGGATCCAAGTCCTAGTAGGAACCAAATCTCTCCTCGGAGAAGGTTGGGATGCTCCTTGTGTTAATTCCCTAATCCTCGGAAGCTTTGTGGGGAGCTTTATGCTAAGTAACCAGATGCGCGGGCGTGCCATTCGTATCTGGCCGGGATATCCAGAAAAGACCAGCAACATCTGGCATCTGGTAGCCGTTCAAGCGCAAGCACTTATCACTCTTCCTGGTGAGGAGCCTAGACCAGATAGCAATCAGGATCTGCAGACCTTGTCGCGACGGATGGAACATTTTCTTGGATTGGCCTATAATCAGGAGAGTATTGAGACTGGTTTGGATCGCTTGGAGTTTCCAAAGCCCCCCTATAAGAAAAAGCAAATCAGCGAGTATAATGAGCGAGTTAAGAGTCTCTCCAAGGATCAAGCAGGCTTGCGACAAAAATGGCAAGATTCTCTTGTCGTAGCGGATCAATTTGAGATAGTTACAGAAGTCGCAACTCAAAAACAGAAGATTCCAGTCATGCTCCAGTTTGATGCATTAAAATGGGTTCGCATGTCATTGCTCTTGTTGGCAGTGGATTTGTTGGTTTTGCTATTTAGACTGAGACTGAACGGTGTTTGGTGGCTTACGGTAGCCTGTCTCCTCTTTTTGGCCTTTGCATCTTGGCGCTACCTCTCCTATAAGAGTCCTTATAAACGCTTGCAGTCTCTGGGCGAGCAGATCCGAAAGGCTCTGCTAGATTTGGGGCATCTAACGGACGATCAATCCCGTGTTCAGGTAGAGGAGGACAAGGAAAATTATATGGTTTTTGCCTATCTCAAGGGAGGAAGCATGAGGGACAAGGAGCTGTTTGCGCAGACTGTGGGAGAGTTCTTTGCTCCAGTGGACAACCAGCGCTATCTCTTGAAGGCAGAGAAAGTCCGACAAGGTCAGTCACCTTACTATGCCATGCCTAGTCTTTTTGACAAACGCAAAGAAGAAGCACAGAAATTCCTCGACTTTCTGACGCCGACTATCGGACGTTATCACCTCGTCTACACACGAACAGAGGCCGGACGGAAAATCCTTCTCGAAGCTCGTATCAAAGCTCTCTCTAACAAAAACGACCGTATCTTGACTAAGAAGAAGGTTAAAAGCCAGTTGGAGTAGGGTAGGTAGCTATTCGAAGTTTCGAAGATATGAATTTACTAAATTTTATATGCATTCTAAACTTAGAATGACAAGAAATACATAAATTTAAGAGCATTCTAAGCTTCGGATAGTCTAGCTGAGAAAGTTTTGAGGTCTTAGAACTTTCGAATAGTCGTCTTTCCTAAAGTTTAGATGTATTCTAAAGCTAGAAAAGTTAAAATCTAAAAATAGTAAGGTCTCTATCTGACAGACGGATGTGTGTCTAGTCAGATAGGGATTTTTTGTT
>CAJPRB010000146.1:0-4277 GCA_905372925.1 uncultured Streptococcus sp. | reverse complement strand
GGTCAGTATGTTACTTGAAATTTCGATAAAAAACTTTGCCATTATAGAGGCGATTTCACTCAATTTTGAAAAAGGCATGACAGTCTTAACTGGTGAAACAGGTGCTGGGAAATCGATCATCATCGATGCCATGAACATGATGCTAGGAGCTAGAGCGACTACAGATGTTATTCGTCATGGTGCTCCCAAGGCTGAGATTGAAGGGTTTTTCTCTGTTGAGAATAGCCGTTCTTTACAAGAACTCTTTGAAGAGCAAGGGTTGGAGTTTGGGGATGAGATTATCATCCGTCGTGAAATTCTTCAAAATGGGCGAAGTGTAAGTCGCGTGAATGGGCAGATGGTCAATCTTTCTGTTTTGCGTGCAATTGGCCAGCATCTTGTCGATATTCATGGTCAACATGACCAAGAAGAGTTAATGCGTCCGCAACTGCACATCCAGATGCTGGATGAGTTTGGTGATGCTACTTTCTTGGATTTGAAGGAGACTTATCAGACGAGCTTTGATGCCTATCGCAAAATGCGTAAACAAGTTCTGGAAGTCAAGAAAAACCAGCAGGAACACAAGGCACGTATCGAAATGTTGGAATTTCAAATGGCAGAGATTGAAGCAGCAAACTTGCAGACTGGTGAAGACTTGGCTCTCAACCAAGAAAGAGATAAACTTCTCAATCATAAAAATATTGCGGATACGCTAACCAATGCCTATAGCATGTTGGACAATGAGGAATTCTCCAGTCTTGCTAATGTCCGTTCAGCCATGAATGACATGGAAAGTGTCGAAGAATACGACCCTGACTACCGTGAAATTTCAAGTTCTCTATCAGAGACCTACTATGTTCTAGAAGATATTACTAAGCGTTTAGAAGATATTATTGAGGACTTGGATTTTGATGGCAATCGCCTCATGCAGGTTGAAAATCGTTTAGACCTTCTGAATACTATTACCCGCAAGTACGGTGGGACTGTGGACGATGTCCTGCTTTATTTTGCCAAGATTACGGATGAGTACAATCTCTTGACGGGAAATAACCTTTCTTCCGAAGACATGGAAGCAGAGCTCAAAAAATTGGAAGTCGATCTTGTCGATTTGGCAGGGCAGCTTGCATCTGCTCGTCACGATTTAGCCCAGCAGCTCGAAGCTGAGATTAAGCAAGAATTGCAAGACCTCTATATGGAGAAGGCACAATTCCAGGTTCGTTTTAACAAGGGGAAATTCAGTCGTGAGGGGAATGAAACAGTTGAGTTTTACATTTCAACCAATCCTGGTGAAGACTTTAAGCCTTTGGTTAAGGTTGCGTCTGGTGGGGAATTATCCCGCCTCATGTTGGCTATCAAGTCAGCCTTTTCTCGTAAGGAAGGAAAGACCAGTATTGTCTTTGATGAGGTGGATACGGGAGTTTCAGGTCGTGTAGCCCAGGCCATTGCGCAAAAGATTCATAAGATTGGTCAGCATGGCCAAGTCTTAGCAATCTCTCACTTACCTCAAGTAATTGCGATCGCGGATTATCAATTCTTTATTGAGAAGATTAGTGATGAGCATTCTACGGTGTCGACGGTTCGTCTCTTGACTATAGAAGAGCGAGTAGAGGAAGTAGCTAAGATGTTGGCTGGGGAAAATGTAACCGAAGCTGCCCTTACCCAAGCTAGAGAATTATTGCAAACGAGGGAGAAATAAATGACAGACTATTATGTAATTGGAGATGTTCACGGAAAGGCAGATATGCTGGAAGACCTTCTCAAAACATGGGATGGTCACACCCAGTTGCTCTTTCTAGGGGATTTGATTGACCGTGGTGAGGATAGTCGCCGTGTCCTAGAAATGGTAAAAGACTTGGTCGACAATCATGGAGCTATCTGTCTATCAGGAAACCACGAGTATATGTTTTTGACTTGGCTCGATGACCCAGAAGAAAGCTATGACCATTATCGTCGCAATGGTGGTGATACAACCATTAACTCAATTTTAGGTCGTCCCTTGGATGCACCAGTTGATGGCGTAGAAGATGCCAAGCGCGTTGCGACTGAAGCAGCAGACTTGGTCGAATTTATTCGTCAAATGCCATTTGTAGTAGAGACAGACAAGTATATCTTTGTTCATGCGGGTATTGATTTGACTTTGGATGATTGGCATGAAACCACAGATTACAAGAAAGTCTGGCTCAG
This sequence comes from uncultured Streptococcus sp., assembly GCA_905372925.1. Taxonomy (GTDB): domain Bacteria; phylum Bacillota; class Bacilli; order Lactobacillales; family Streptococcaceae; genus Streptococcus. The sequence continues at coordinate 2,114 of CAJPRB010000146.1, read as the reverse complement.
AAAACCATTCCACGAAGCTGAAAACCATACTGGAAAAACCATTGTATTTGGGCATACACCAGTTTATGGTTTGCTCAAGCAAGACCGAGGTACTGCTGAGCTTTGGATAACAGAGGATGGCAAGATTGGCATGGATGGAGGAGCTGTCTATGGCGGTGTCCTTCATGGAATCGTCTTTACAGACCAAGGAATGACCGAACACCACTTTATCGAAAATGATGGTTTTATTGCCGAAGATTAGTACTCCTAGCAGGGTATGGTCTTGTCAAAATGTTAAAAACAATTTATAATTAATAGATACCCTGAAAGGAAGAGCATCATGAACTTAGAAGAATTAAAGAAACGACAGGAGAAAATCCGCAACTTCTCTATTATCGCCCATATTGACCACGGGAAGTCAACTCTAGCGGACCGTATTTTGGAGGCGACTGAGACGGTTTCAAGTCGTGAAATGCAAGCCCAGCTTCTCGATAGTATGGATCTTGAGCGTGAACGTGGGATTACCATTAAACTCAATGCCATCGAGCTGAATTACACTGCGAAAGATGGGGAGACCTATATTTTCCACTTGATTGACACGCCAGGGCACGTGGATTTTACCTATGAAGTGTCGCGTTCGCTAGCGGCCTGTGAAGGGGCGATTTTGGTGGTTGATGCGGCCCAAGGGATTGAGGCGCAAACTCTTGCTAACGTTTATTTAGCCTTGGATAATGATTTGGAAATTCTGCCTGTCATTAACAAGATTGACCTACCAGCAGCCGATCCAGAGCGCGTGCGTACAGAGATTGAGGATGTCATCGGACTGGATGCCAGCGAAGCAGTCTTAGCTTCAGCCAAAGCTGGTATTGGTATTGAAGAAATTCTTGAGCAGATCGTTGAAAAAGTGCCAGCGCCAACAGGTGATGTGACGGCGCCACTCAAGGCCTTGATTTTCGACTCGGTCTATGATGCTTACCGCGGGGTTATCCTCCAAGTGCGTGTTATGGACGGAGTGGTTAAACCTGGCGATAAAATTCAACTCATGAGCAATGGAAAGACCTTTGATGTGACTGAGGTGGGAATTTTCACGCCGAAAGCAGTAGGGCGTGATTTCCTAGCCACAGGTGACGTTGGTTATATTGCGGCTTCTATCAAGACGGTTCAAGACACTCGTGTGGGTGATACAGTGACCCTAGCAAGCAATCCTGCAGTAGAACCACTGGATGGCTACAAGCAGATGAATCCTATGGTCTTTGCAGGGCTTTACCCAATCGAGTCAAACAAGTACAATGACTTACGTGAAGCCCTAGAAAAATTGCAACTCAACGATGCCAGCTTGCAGTTTGAACCAGAAACATCGCAGGCGCTTGGATTTGGTTTCCGTTGTGGATTCCTTGGACTTCTCCATATGGATGTTATCCAAGAGCGTTTAGAGCGCGAGTTCAACATTGACCTCATCATGACAGCTCCATCTGTTATCTATAAGGTTAACCAAACTGATGGTGAGTCTATGGATGTGTCTAACCCGTCTGAGTTTCCAGATCCAACCAAGATTGCGACTATTGAAGAGCCGTATGTTAAAGCGCAAATCATGGTACCACAGGAGTTTGTTGGTGCAGTAATGGAATTGGCTCAGCGCAAACGTGGGGACTTTGTAACCATGGACTATATTGATGATAATCGTGTCAATGTTATCTATCAAATTCCACTTGCTGAAATCGTCTTTGACTTCTTTGATAAGCTTAAGTCTTCGACGCGTGGTTATGCAAGCTTTGACTACGAATTGTCAGAGTACCGTCCATCTAAGCTAGTCAAAATGGATATCCTTCTCAATGGTGATAAGGTTGATGCCCTTAGCTTTATCGTTCACAAGGACTTTGCCTATGAACGTGGGAAACTCATCGTGGATAAGCTCAAGAAAATCATCCCTCGTCAACAATTTGAAGTACCAATCCAAGCAGCTATTGGGCACAAAATCGTGGCTCGTACTGATATCAAAGCCCTTCGTAAGAACGTACTTGCCAAGTGTTACGGAGGTGACGTTTCTCGTAAACGCAAACTCCTTGAAAAACAAAAAGCTGGTAAGAAACGCATGAAAGCTATCGGATCAGTAGAAGTTCCACAAGAAGCCTTCC
>CAJPRB010000145.1:0-4360 GCA_905372925.1 uncultured Streptococcus sp. | reverse complement strand
ATTGGCTTGAACACCTTTATTGTATCGCGTTTGGAGTTTTTTTGGTATAACCTTCGATGCGCACCCGCATAGCAGGTGGTTTATTTGTCTCGCACCTGACGGAGCGAGACGGACTGAAAGTCACATATTAAAAAGTGAGATGAAAATCATCTCACTTTTTAATATGTGACTACAGATCAGTATAGTTTTATCTATTACAAGTATGATAAAATTTTTCCATCTAAGTCGCAAGGGAGATGGTACTGGATATATATTTTCTTTAATTATGGTAAAATAGTAAGAGAATAATGTGAGGAAATTGAATGTCAAGTAAGTTTGAAATTTTAATGAATCAACTGGGAATCTCTGATCAGCTGCGACAGGATCCTGCTCTTGTTGATGCAAGTATTGCTCGTGTTGTGGTTCATAAAATTAGTAAGGTCTGGGAATTTCATTTTGTATTTTCTAAAATTTTACCGATTGAAATCTTTTTAGAGTTAAAGAAAGGGCTTAGTGAAGAATTTTCTAAGACAGGGAATCGAGCTGTTTTTGAAATCAAGGCTCTTTCTCAAGAATTTTCTAATGAACTCTTGCAGGCCTACTATAAGGAGGCTTTTTCTGAAGGTCCGTGTGCTAGCCAAGGATTTAAGTCTCTTTATCAGAATCTGCAAGTTCGTGCGGAGGGAAATCAACTCTTTATTGAAGGTTCAGAGGCGATTGATAAGGAGCACTTTAAGAAGAATCACCTTCCTAATCTAGCAAAGCAACTTGAGAAATTTGGTTTCCCAGCCTTTGTATGCCAAATAGAAAAGAATGATGCCCTTACACAAGAGCAGGAGGAAGCCTTCTATACGGAGAATGAACAAATCGTCCAGGCTGCCAATGAAGAGGCTTTACGTGCTATGGAACAACTGGAACAAATGGCTCCTCCTCCAGTAGAAGAGAAACCGACTTTTGACTTTCAGGCTAAAAAAGCTGCGGCTAAGCCAAAACTAGATAAGGCAGAAGTTACCCAGATGATTGACGTGACAACTGAGGAAAATCGTTTGGTCTTTGAAGGGGTTGTTTTTGATGTGGAGCATAAGGTGACCAGAACAGGTCGTGTTTTGATCAACTTTAAAATGACGGACTATAGTTCAAGCTTCTCTATGCAAAAATGGGTTAAGAATGAAGAAGAAGCTCAGAAGTTTGACATCATTAAGAAAAATTCTTGGCTTCGTGTTCGTGGGAATGTGGAGATGAATAACTTTACACGCGATTTGACCATGAACGTGCAGGATGTGCAGGAGGTTGTTCACTATGAGCGGAAGGATTTGATGCCAGAAGGTGAGCGTCGGGTTGAGTTTCATGCTCATACTAATATGTCGACCATGGATGCACTACCAGAGGTTGAAGAAATCGTTGCGACAGCTGCTAAGTGGGGACACAAGGCGGTTGCCATTACGGACCATGGGAATGTCCAGTCCTTCCCACACGGCTATAAGGCGGCTAAGAAAGCTGGAATCCAGCTGATCTATGGAATGGAAGCCAATATTGTAGAGGACCGTGTCCCTATCGTCTATAACGAAGTGGAGATGGATTTGTCAGAAGCGACCTATGTGGTCTTTGACGTGGAAACGACAGGTCTTTCAGCCATCTATAATGACTTGATTCAGGTTGCGGCCTCTAAGATGTATAAGGGGAATGTTATTGCTGAATTTGATGAATTTATCAACCCAGGTCACCCTTTATCAGCCTTTACTACAGAGTTGACTGGTATTACAGATGATCATGTCAAAAATGCCAAACCACTGGAACAAGTTTTACAAGAATTCCAAGAATTCTGTAAGGACACAGTCCTAGTTGCCCACAATGCCACCTTTGACGTTGGCTTTATGAATGCTAACTATGAGCGTCATGGTCTGCCTAAGATTAGCCAGCCAGTTATCGATACGCTGGAGTTTGCTAGAAACCTCTATCCTGAGTATAAACGCCATGGTTTGGGACCTTTGACTAAGCGTTTTGGTGTAGCACTTGAACATCACCACATGGCCAACTACGATGCGGAAGCGACTGGTCGTTTGCTTTTCATCTTTATCAAAGAGGTAGCAGAAAAACATAGTGTGACCGACCTAGCTAGACTAAACATTGATTTGATTAGTCCAGATTCTTATAAAAAAGCTCGGATCAAGCATGCGACCATTTATGTCAAGAATCAAGTTGGTCTAAAAAATATCTTTAAATTGGTTTCTCTGTCTAATACCAAGTACTTTGAAGGGGTGCCACGGATTCCGAGAACGGTTCTAGATGCCCATCGGGAGGGCTTGATTTTGGGGTCGGCTTGTTCGGAGGGTGAAGTTTTCGATGCGGTCGTTTCCCAAGGTGTGGATGCGGCGGTTGAAGTGGCCAAGTATTATGACTTTATTGAGGTCATGCCACCAGCTATCTATGCGCCATTGATTGCTAAAGAGCAAGTCAAGGATATGGAGGAACTCCAGACTATTATCAAGAGTTTGATAGAGGTCGGGGACCGTCTTGGTAAGCCTGTTCTGGCTACGGGAAATGTCCACTATATCGAACCAGAAGAAGAGATTTACCGTGAAATTATCGTGCGTAGTTTGGGCCAGGGGGCTATGATTAACCGAACCATCGGTCATGGCGAACATGCCCAACCAGCTCCACTTCCCAAAGCTCATTTTCGAACAACCAATGAGATGTTGGATGAATTTGCTTTCTTAGGCGAGGAACTGGCTCGTAAACTGGTTATTGAAAATACCAATGCCTTGGCAGATATCTTTGAACCCGTTGAGGTTGTAAAAGGTGACTTGTACACACCTTTCATCGATAAGGCTGAAGAAACGGTCGCTGAGCTGACCTACAAGAAAGCTTTTGAGATTTATGGAAATCCGCTGCCAGATATTGTTGATTTGCGGATTGAAAAAGAATTAACCTCTATTCTGGGGAATGGATTTGCCGTGATTTATCTGGCATCGCAGATGCTGGTACAACGTTCCAATGAACGGGGATACTTGGTTGGTTCTCGTGGGTCTGTTGGGTCCAGTTTCGTTGCGACTATGATTGGGATTACGGAGGTTAATCCTCTCTCTCCTCACTATGTCTGTGGTCAGTGTCAGTATAGTGAGTTTATCACCGATGGTTCTTATGGTTCAGGGTTTGATATGCCTAATAAGGATTGTCCAAAGTGTGGTCATAAACTCAGCAAAAACGGGCAGGATATTCCGTTCGAAACCTTCCTTGGTTTTGATGGAGATAAGGTTCCCGATATTGACTTGAACTTCTCGGGGGAAGACCAGCCAAGCGCCCACTTGGACGTACGTGATATCTTTGGTTCAGAGTATGCCTTCCGTGCAGGAACGGTTGGTACGGTGGCTGCCAAGACTGCCTATGGCTTTGTAAAGGGCTACGAGAGAGACTACGGGAAGTTTTATCGTGATGCAGAGGTGGAACGCCTTGCTCAAGGTGCAGCTGGTGTCAAGCGGACAACAGGACAACACCCGGGGGGAATCGTTGTTATTCCTAACTACATGGATGTTTACGACTTTACGCCTGTTCAGTATCCAGCAGATGACGTGACGGCTGAATGGCAGACGACTCACTTTAACTTCCACGATATCGATGAGAACGTCCTCAAACTCGATGTGCTGGGTCATGATGATCCGACCATGATTCGGAAATTGCAGGACTTGTCTGGTATTGATCCTAATGAAATTCCTATGGATGATGAAGGTGTGATGGCCCTCTTTTCTGGGACTGATGTGCTTGGGGTGACACCTGAGCAAATCGGTACGCCGACGGGCATGTTAGGGATTCCAGAGTTTGGAACCAACTTTGTACGTGGAATGGTAGACGAAACGCATCCGACGACTTTTGCGGAGTTGCTTCAGCTGTCTGGTCTGTCCCACGGTACTGATGTGTGGTTGGGAAATGCCCAGGATTTGATCAAGCAAGGAATTGCGGACCTATCAACCGTTATCGGTTGTCGGGACGATATCATGGTTTACCTCATGCATGCGGGTCTCGAGCCTAAGATGGCCTTTACCATCATGGAACGGGTGCGTAAGGGATTATGGCTGAAGATTTCCGAAGAGGAGCGAAATGGCTACATTGAGGCTATGAAGGCAAATAAGGTGCCCGAGTGGTACATCGAATCCTGTGGGAAAATCAAGTATATGTTCCCTAAAGCCCACGCGGCAGCCTACGTTATGATGGCCTTGCGTGTGGCCTACTTCAAGGTTCACCATCCCATTTATTACTACTGTGCTTACTTCTCCATCCGCGCCAAGGCTTTTGATATCAAGACCATGGGTGCGGGCTTGGATGCTATCAAGCGCAGAATGGCAGAAATCGCTGAAAAACGGAAGAACAATGAAGCCTCTAATGT
>CAJPRB010000144.1:0-4399 GCA_905372925.1 uncultured Streptococcus sp. | reverse complement strand
GAGTATAACAACCATTTTAGCTCTAGCTATAGCCATTCATTTTATTTATTTTTATATGACACAGAATAAAAAATATTCCAAATCTAACTGGGGGCTCTTTTAATGAGTTTATAACATAAAAAAGCTTTGGGAACCAAGGCTTTTTTGATTTCTATCTAAACTTTTTCATAAGGTATTTTCGTGCAGGTGCTTCAACTATTTGAACGATTTCAAATCCTTCTTTTTGATAAAGGTGCTGAGCTGCTTGATTTGCCTCGAAGACATTTAGAGAAATACTATCTATGTCTCCATTTTCAAAGACCAAACTAACAAATTTCCTTAAAGCCTGCCTACCTAAGCCTTGTCCCTGTTTCTGGGGATTGATAAAAAATCTTCCAATATGAAGATTGCTGTCTTCTTGCCTGATTTTCTGGATAAGCCCCACAAACTCGTATCCATCAAAGATTGAAAAGAATCCTTCCAAATCTTGCAAAACTTGAATTGTCAAGGGAAAAGGAATCATTGGTCCCATCCATTGTTCTTGAAAGGATTTGCCTAGGGAGTTGGACCATTTGCATACGAGCTGAGCGTTTTCTGTGCTCACCTTTTCTTCAAAACGAACTATCATCTTTGCCTCACCATCTTATCTATGTTTCTCCATTATACTACTTCTCCTATTTTTTACGAATAGATAAGTATGATTGATATTTATTTTTTTCTTGTCGGGAGCATTCTCGCTTCCTTTCTTGGTTTGGTCATTGACCGCTTTCCAGAGCAATCTATTATCCAACCTGCTAGTCACTGCGATTCCTGTCAGACTCGCTTGCGTCCCTTAGATTTGATTCCTATTCTCTCGCAGGTGCTCAATCGCTTTCGCTGTCGCTACTGCAAGGCTCCTTATCCTATTTGGTATGCCCTCTTTGAACTAGGTTTAGGACTCCTCTTTCTGGCTTGGTCATGGGGCTGGCTTTCCTTGGTACAAGTCGTCCTCATAACTGCCGGTTTGACCTTGGGTATCTACGACTTTCGCCATCAGGAATATCCCCTACTGGTCTGGATGACTTTCCACCTAATCCTCATGGCTTCCTCTGGCTGGAATCTAGTCATGGTCTTCTTCCTTGCTCTTGGAATTGTGGCTCATTTTATCGATATCCGCATGGGTGCAGGGGATTTTCTCTTTTTAGCTTCTTGTGCTATCGTCTTTAGCGCAACCGAATTACTCATCTTGATTCAGTTTGCTTCTGCGACGGGCATCCTGGCCTTTCTACTGCAAAAGAAAAAGGAAAGACTTCCTTTCGTGCCTTTCCTCTTACTCGCTGCCTGTGTAATTATTTTTGGTAAGCTAGTAATTCTCTGATAATCCTGCCCTCTTTTATGGAGGGCTTTTCAATTAAGTGAAATTTTCCAGTTAAATTACTTTCTCAATAAAATTTCGAATAGTGGACAAACCATCTGGCGTGCCGATACTTTCTGGATGGTACTGGAAACCGTAGATAGGCAGGTTCTTGTGCTGAATTCCCATAATGACTTGATCATCCGTCGACCGAGCTGTAACTTCAAAATCTTCAGGTAATTCCTCCACCATAAGACTATGGTAACGCATGACTGAACATTTGTTCTCTATTCCATCATAGAGAATGGATAGAGCTTCAAATTGTAGCTGACTTTGTTTACCGTGCATGACCTTGGGAGCTAAGCCGAGTTTTCCACCAAATGTCTCAGCAATAGCCTGATGTCCAAGACAAATCCCTAAAATTGGTTTTCGGCCTGCAAAATCTCGAATCATTTCCTCCATTTTCCCAGCATCAGCCGGCCAACCAGGTCCAGGTGAAAAGACAAGAGCATCCGCCTTTTCTGCAAACTCATAGAGACGAGAGTCATCGTTTCTTAAGACCTCAACAGGAGAAAAATTTCCGATATACTGAGCCAGATTGTAGGTAAAGGAATCATAGTTATCAATCAATAATATCACTTTTTTACTCCTGTTTGATTGCTTGCTAAACGTATCTTTTATTTTTTAGCTTCTAGGTAGTCTGCAATCGCAGCTACGTCCTTGTCTCCACGACCAGAGACATTGATGATGATAATCTCATCTTTACTTAGTTTTGGTGCACGTTTAACTGCTTCTGCGATGGCATGCGAACTTTCGATCGCTGGGATAATCCCTTCTGTCTTGCTGAGAAGGAGCAAGGCTTGAACAGCTTCTTCGTCTGTCGCTGCCACATATTCCACGCGACCTGAATCTTTAAAGTAGGCGTGTTCTGGGCCAACGCCTGGATAGTCCAAACCAGCAGAGATAGAGTAAACTGGCGCCAGCTCTCCATCTTCCTTAAAGACTGCATAGGTCTTCATGCCGTCGACAATTCCGATACTACCTTTTGTCATAGTAGCTGCATGCTTGTCTGTGTCAAGTCCATGACCAGCAGCTTCGACCCCAACCAATTTGACTTCTTCATCAACCACATACTGCGAAAAAGCACCAATGGCATTTGAACCACCACCTACACAGGCAATAACGTAGTCTGGTAAACGACCTTCTTTTTCTAAGATTTGACGGCGAGATTCTTCACTGATGACCTTTTGAAACTCATGAACAATTGTAGGATAAGGATGAGGGCCTACAGCAGATCCCAAAACGTAGAAGGCTTCAAGGTCATTCATCCATGCTCCAAAGGCTGCATCAACCGCATCCTTAAGGGTACGAGTTCCAGTTTCAACTGCGTGAACAGTTGCTCCCATCATCTCCATGCGGAAAACATTGAGACGTTGACGCTCCACATCTTCTGCACCCATGTAGACATCACATGCCATACCAAACTTGGCTGCAGCCGCTGCTGTCGCAACACCGTGTTGACCAGCTCCTGTTTCTGCGATCACTCGTTTTTTGCCCATACGTTTAGCAAGAAGGATTTGACCTAAAACGTTGTTGAGCTTGTGTGAACCCAGATGGTTAAGGTCTTCGCGCTTGAGATAAATCTTAGCGCCACCTAAGTGATCTGTCAAACTTTCCGCAAAATAAAGCGGTGTTTCGCGACCTGAATAATCTTTTAAGTAATGGCGAAACTCTGCCAAAAACTCTGGATCATCCTTATACTTGTCAAAAGTCACTTCTAACTCATCCAACAAAGCCTGAATCGGCTCCGGTACAAAACTACCACCGAATTGTCCAAAATAACCTTTAGTTGTCATAAAATTTTTCCTCTTTCAGTATTGATTCCAAGATATGAAAAAGCCCACACACAGAACATAATCTGTGTGAGGGCGTTGGTAACGCGGTGCCACCTCAATTATAAAAGGACTATTCCCCTTTACATCTCTACCTTGTCTAACAACAAGTTGCACTGTAAGGTGTGCGCACCGAATTTTCATTGTTTCAAATTCATTTTTAAAATCAGCCCACTTTCACTACTTCCAACCACCTGTTCACAATCACCACAGGCTCCCTGAAGATCAAAAATAATTACTTTTCTGATTTGTTGAACTTATTTTAATACTTTGTTTTTTCTTTGTCAAGACTTTTTTACGATTTTTTTGATAAAGTTAGCACTTTTTCAGAAATTGTTTTGAAAGTCTCAATAATATAGTCCACTTCTTCATCGCTTAATTTAGTATGAAGTGGAAGCGTAATTTCATTTTCAAAGAAGGCATAGGCCTTAGGATAATTCGCCATATCAAAACCAAGATTCTTATAGGCTGTCAAGAGCGGAAGTGGTTTGTAATGTACATTACTTGCGATTCCTGCTTTGGCCAATTCTTGGATGATGAGGTTTCGTTCTTCTAAGCTTGCTCCTTCTACATGGATGATGTAGAGGTGGCGTGAAGATTCGACAGTATCGGTCTTGTGGGCCAATGGACGAATGCGAGAACCTGCAAAACCACGATCATAGCGGTCCACGATGTCCTTACGACGTTCTAGCAAACCAGGGTAACGGTCCAATTGTACCAAACCAAGCGAAGCCATGATATCAGTCATATTGCACTTGTAGGCTGGTGTGACGATATCGTACTCCCATGAACCCAATTGCATCTTAGCAAGGGCATCCTTAGTTTGACCATGAAGGGAAAGGATTTGGAATTCCTTGTACATTTCTTCGTCATCAATCGCTGGATTGGCCTTCCAAGTGGCACTTCCTCCCTCAGCAGTTGTAAAGTTCTTAACGGCATGGAATGAGAAGGAAGTGAAGTCAGCAATTGAACCAGCGGGTTGTCCTTTATAAGTTGATCCCAAAGCATGGGCACTATCAGAAACAATCACAATACGGTTAAAGGCTTTTTGCCACTTGCTTGCAGCAGTAAAGAGGTCACGTTTTTTCTCCACAACTTGGAACAAACGGTCATAGTCGCAAACAATCCCTGCAAGCTCAACCGGAATAATCACCTTAGTTTTCTCAGTGATAGCTTGCTCAAGCAAGTCATAGTC
>CAJPRB010000143.1:0-4423 GCA_905372925.1 uncultured Streptococcus sp. | reverse complement strand
TTCATAGTTTTTTGCCTCAGTAGCTAGCTTTTGCTCCTTTAACTCAACAAAACGAGAGTAATTGCCTACATAACGATCCAAGGAATGCTTGGTCAAATCCAGTGTAACCGTCGCAACCTTGTCCAAAAAGTAACGGTCGTGGCTGACAATAATCAGTGCACCGCTATAATTTACTAGGTAATTTTCCAACCAGGCAATGGTTTCAATATCCAAGTGGTTGGTCGGCTCGTCCAAGACCAAGAGATTTGGCTTTTCAAGGAGCATTTTAGCCAGTGCCAGACGAGTATTTTGACCACCTGAAAGCTCGGCAATTTTCATCTGCCACATAGATTCGTCAAACTTGAATCCATTTAAGATAGCACGGATATCCGCTTCGTAGGTAAAGCCACCAGCCTGACGAAAATTCTCTGACAAACGATCATAATCCGCCATCAGTTTATCCAATTCAGCGCCAGACTTTTCACCCATCTCCAGTTCCATCTGACGAAGTTGCTTCTCGGTTCGACGCAAGTCATCAAAGACATGGAGCATTTCATCATAAATGGTATTCTCAGACTCAAATCGACTATCTTGGGCTAGGTAAGACAGAGAAACATCTTTTTTCTTATTAATTTCCCCACTAGTCGGCTCCTCTTCCCCAACTAAAATCTTCAAAAGAGTGGACTTACCTGCACCATTTCTCCCAACGAGGGCAATTCGGTCTCGTTCATCAACTTGCAGATTGACATTATCAAAAAGAACCTCTCCTGCAAATGAACGTTCAATTTTATTAGCTTGTAAAATAATCATATAGGTAGTATAGCATGTTTCCCTAAGGGGTTCAAGACTATAGAATCCATTTCATTTCAAGCTTTTTCAGAAAGTTATGCTAACGTTTTACTAAAATGATAAATCGTGATATAATGAAAGCGATTAAAACAATTTACAAAAAGGAGATCTTCAATGACTTATCAAGAAAACTATCAAAAATGGTCAGATTTTGCTGAACTTCCTGACTACCTTCGTCAAGATTTGGAAAATATGGATGAAAAAACAAAGGAAGATGCCTTCTATACAAATCTTGAATTTGGTACTGCTGGTATGCGTGGTTTAATCGGTGCGGGTACAAATCGTATCAATATCTATGTTGTCCGTCAAGCAACTGAAGGATTGGCTCGTTTGATTGAGTCAAAAGGTGGAAATGAAAAAGAACGCGGTGTGGCAATTGCCTACGATAGCCGCCACTTCTCTCCAGAATTCGCCTTTGAATCTGCTGCAGTTCTTGCTAAACATGGTATCAAATCTTATGTATTTGAAAGCCTTCGTCCAACTCCAGAATTATCATTCGCTGTTCGTCACCTCAACTGTTTCGCAGGTATCATGATTACTGCCAGCCACAACCCGGCTCCATTTAATGGTTACAAGGTTTACGGTGAAGACGGTGGACAAATGCCTCCACACGATGCGGACGCTTTGACAACTTACATCCGTGCAATCGAAAACCCATTTGCTGTTGAAGTTGCAGATGTAGAAGCTGAAAAAGCTTCTGGCTTGATTGAAGTCATCGGTGAAGCTGTTGATACGGAATACCTCAAAGAAGTGAAAGACGTTAACATCAACCCAGCCTTGATTGAAGAATTCGGTAAAGACATGAAGATTGTCTACACACCACTTCATGGTACTGGAGAAATGTTGGCTCGTCGTGCTCTTGCCCAAGCAGGATTTGACTCAGTTCAAGTTGTTGAAGCACAAGCAACTGCTGACCCTGACTTCTCAACTGTGAAATCTCCAAACCCAGAAAGCCAAGCAGCCTTCGCCCTTGCTGAAGAACTTGGTCGTAAAGTTGGTGCTGATGTACTCGTCGCAACTGACCCTGATGCTGACCGTGTTGGTGTTGAAGTCCTTCAAAAAGATGGAAGCTACCTCAACCTTTCAGGTAACCAAATCGGTGCCATCATGGCTAAGTACATCTTGGAAGCCCACAAAAACGCAGGAACTCTTCCAGCTAATGCAGCCCTTTGTAAATCTATCGTATCAACTGACTTGGTAACGAAGATTGCTGAAAGCTACGGCGCAACCATGTTCAACGTCTTGACAGGTTTCAAATTTATCGCTGAAAAAATCCAAGAATTCGAAGAAAAACACAACCACACTTACATGATGGGATTTGAAGAAAGCTTCGGTTACTTGATCAAGCCATTCGTACGTGATAAAGACGCGATCCAAGCCGTTCTTGTCGTTGCTGAGCTTGCTGCCTACTACCGTTCACGCGGTTTGACACTCGCTGACGGTATTGAAGAAATCTACAAAGAGTACGGTTACTACGCTGAAAAGACTATTTCTGTAACTCTCTCAGGGGTTGATGGAGCTGAGCAAATCAAAGCAATCATGGCTAAATTCCGTGACAATGGTCCAAAAGAATTTAACGCTACTGCCATCTCAATCACAGAAGACTTCAAGGCACAAACTTCTACTACTGCTGATGGTATTGTAACTGCCTTAACAACTCCTCCAAGTGATGTTTTGAAATACACTCTTGCGGATGGTTCTTGGATCGCTGTTCGCCCTTCAGGTACAGAACCAAAAATTAAGTTCTACATTGCCGTTGTGGGTCAAAGCAACGAAGATTCTCAAGCTAAGATTGCCAATATCGAAGCGGAAATCAATGCCTTTGTAAAATAAGCAAGATAAAAGATGAGATAAAACGATCTCATCTTTTTTTCGTATCAAATCCGAGCAATTTTAGAAACTTTGTGGCATACTAGTTTTATCAAAAAAAGAGAGGTATTCTTATGAATCAGTTTTTAGAAGATATTAAAGACCTTGAAGTGACTACAGTTGCACGTGCACAAGAAGCACTCAATAATAAAGAAACAGCAACCTTCTTTATCGGTCGCAAAACTTGTCCTTACTGTCGTAAATTTGCTGGCACATTGGCAGGTGTCCTAGCTGAAACCAAAGCACATATCTACTTTATCAACAGTGAGGAACCAAGCCAGTTGGAAGCCTTACAAGATTTCCGCTCACGTTATGGAATCCCGACTGTTCCAGGCTTTGTCCACGTTGCAGATGGTCAAATCAATGTCCGTTGCGACTCTTCCATGTCCGCACAAGAAATAAAAGAATTTGCAGGATTGTAAAAGGCTGGGTGATAATTCAACTTTTTGAAATTATACTCAAATTAAAATCAAAGTGCACTTTTTTGTTAACAGACTTGTTTAAGAAATATCGTGGTCCAAGTATTACCTTGGAATTTTACCAGCTAATCAATGTACTCTGCTGTATTCTAGAAAATCAACGAAAGGTTTTTAGCAAAAAATATAATATATCTATTTGCTCGGTGAAAATTTCTGCTCTTTTTGATTTTAATTGAGTATTAATCTAATAAGTATATTCACGATAAAACGCATAACATCAGAGCGGTAAACACCTGATATTATGCGTTTTTAGTATTACGAAGACTTTTTTGAACCTCGTATTATCAAAATTAAATTTTGTTATCTTGAATTCCCCAATAGAACAGACGCCATTAAATTTTAAATAATGGTATTACAAAAAATAAATTATCTATAATTAGCATTAAGAGTCATATTCTCAAGTTTTTTAAAGTTTGTCCCATAAGTAATGTTTTTCCGCCAATTAGTTTTTAGTATATTTCCTTCAATTGAACTAAAGCTATTATTTGGTCCACCAACAAAAATCCTAAATTCTCTTTGATTTTTATAAGAATCCTCCTTTGCCAGTAATAAATAATTGGGATCTTGTTTAATTTGATTAATGGTAAAGGGATACTTATCCCTCGCATAATACTCTATTGCACCGTAATTAAGATTGGGATACTTTTGAAACAGTTTATCTAAAAGATTTGGTGGCAACATTATCCAAGGTCTTTCTTCCCCATTTTCATCATAGGCTATACTTCCTCTTTCTGAATCTCTTTCTTTTAAAGATTCCAAAAACTCTGATTTTAATTTTCTATCTTGTGTTACATCATTCTCAGTAATCATAACAAAACAGCATATCTTCCAATTAGCACTATCACTTTGAAACTTAATATTAAGTTTATCGAATTCATAATGAGTTTTTGATTTGTCTTTTTTTTTATAAACTTCAGGATAAATAACAACATCACTATCTGGGAAGAGAGTACTCATAATTGATTTCACCCTATCCTTTTTAACTAAATCTCTTTCTTTTAAGGAATATAGCACTGCAGAGTTAATTATAATTTCTTCAGAACTTTTATATCTGATTCCAATAGGATTTACCATTGAATATCTTGGATTAATAGTTACAGAACTTTCAGCTACTTTTAAAAATTCAACTCTTTCAGCACTTCCTTCTTTTGCCATCTGTGCTTTTGTACCATTTTCACCAAACCATGAATAATTTGCAAAAAACAGCTCACCGTCTATCAATTTTTCAAAATGATTTTTTTTACAAC
>CAJPRB010000142.1:0-4474 GCA_905372925.1 uncultured Streptococcus sp. | reverse complement strand
GCATCTGTAAAACAAGCTACTCCTGGTGGTGCGGTTAAAAAAGGTGACGTTGTAAAAGCTGTTATCGTTCGTACTAAATCAGGTGCTCGTCGTGCTGATGGTTCATACATCAAGTTTGACGAAAACGCAGCAGTTATCATCCGTGAAGACAAAACTCCTCGCGGAACACGTATCTTTGGCCCAGTTGCACGTGAATTGCGTGAAGGTGGCTTCATGAAGATCGTGTCACTTGCTCCAGAAGTACTTTAATTTTAAAAAACAAACTAGTCCCCTGGATTTACCTCCAGGGTGCCCTTATGGGCGTAAGAAAAATCAAGGAGAAACCTAATGTTTGTAAAAAAAGGCGACAAAGTTCGCGTAATCGCTGGTAAAGATAAGGGAACAGAAGCTGTTGTCCTTACTGCCCTTCCAAAAGTAAACAAAGTTATCGTTGAAGGTGTTAACATCGTTAAGAAACACCAACGTCCAACTAACGAGCTTCCTCAAGGTGGTATCATCGAGAAAGAAGCAGCTATCCACGTATCAAATGTTCAAGTATTGGATAAAAATGGTGTAGCTGGTCGTGTTGGTTACAAATTTGTAGACGGTAAAAAAGTTCGCTACAACAAAAAATCAGGCGAAGTGCTTGACTAATCACGAAGGAAAGGAGAAGTATAATGGCAAATCGTTTAAAAGAAAAATATCTTAATGAAGTAGTTCCTGCTTTGACAGAACAATTCAACTACTCATCAGTGATGGCTGTGCCTAAAGTAGATAAGATCGTTTTGAACATGGGTGTTGGTGAAGCTGTATCAAACGCTAAAAGTCTTGAAAAAGCTGCTGAAGAATTGGCACTTATCTCAGGTCAAAAACCACTTATCACTAAAGCTAAAAAATCAATCGCCGGCTTCCGTCTTCGTGAAGGTGTAGCGATCGGTGCCAAAGTTACCCTTCGTGGTGAACGTATGTACGAATTCTTGGATAAATTGGTTTCAGTTTCACTTCCACGTGTACGTGACTTCCACGGTGTTCCAACAAAATCATTTGATGGACGCGGAAACTACACACTTGGTGTGAAAGAACAATTGATCTTCCCAGAAATCAACTTTGATGACGTTGACAAAACTCGTGGTCTTGACATCGTTATCGTAACAACTGCTAACACTGACGAAGAGTCACGTGCATTGCTTACAGGCCTTGGAATGCCTTTTGCAAAATAATATAGGAGGTAAATCTAATGGCTAAAAAATCAATGATTGCTAAGAACAAACGTCCAGCGAAGTTCTCTACTCAAGCTTATACTCGTTGTGAAAAATGTGGTCGTCCACATTCAGTTTACCGCAAATTTAAACTTTGCCGTGTTTGCTTCCGTGAATTAGCTTACAAAGGACAAATTCCTGGTGTAACAAAAGCATCTTGGTAATAACATGATACAAAGAGCGTAATAACCCCAGCAAAAATAGGATATTTGGTGTAGGAGCAATGCTCCAAGACAAATCTATCTTTTTGCCCAGGTTGTAGCTCGTGTTCAAATGAGATTATCTTGTTTGAATGTGTCAATACTATCTGAGCACAGCTCAATCATTAACTAGCAAGTGCAACTTGCAAACTACTAGTAAGAGGAGAAAAACAAAATGGTTATGACTGACCCAATCGCAGACTTCTTAACTCGTATTCGTAACGCTAACCAAGCGAAACACGAAGTACTTGAAGTACCTGCATCAAACATCAAAAAAGGGATTGCTGAAATCCTTAAACGCGAAGGTTTTGTTAAGAACGTAGAAATCATCGAAGATGACAAACAAGGCATCATCCGTGTATTCCTTAAATACGGACCAAACGGTGAAAAAGTTATCACTAACTTGAAACGTGTATCTAAACCAGGACTTCGTGTCTACAAAAAACGTGAAGATCTTCCAAAAGTTCTTAACGGACTTGGAATTGCTATCCTTTCAACTTCTGAAGGTTTGCTTACTGATAAAGAAGCTCGCCAAAAGAACGTTGGTGGTGAGGTTATCGCTTACGTTTGGTAAAATCAAGATACAAAGCTCGTAAAGAACAAAGCAAAATTAGGAAGTTGGAGAAGTTTGTTTACAAACAAGCCAACTTATCTATTTTGCACAGTTCTTAGAGCGTGTTCAATTTAGCTACTGAACTCAATAAGTATCTTTAAACCCCGTGAAAACTGGCCATTCTGGCCTGACAATTTAACAGGAGAAAATAAACATGTCACGTATTGGTAATAAAGTTATCGTGTTGCCCGCTGGTGTTGAAATCACTAACAATGACAACGTTGTAACTGTAAAAGGACCTAAAGGAGAACTTACTCGTGAGTTCTCAAAAGATATTGAAATTCGTGTGGAAGGTACTGAAGTAACTCTTCACCGTCCAAACGATTCAAAAGAAATGAAAACAATCCACGGAACTACTCGTGCCCTTTTGAACAACATGGTTGTTGGTGTATCAGAAGGATTCAAGAAAGAACTTGAAATGCGTGGGGTTGGTTACCGTGCACAACTTCAAGGAAACAAACTTGTCTTGGCTGTTGGTAAATCTCATCCAGACGAAGTTGAAGCTCCAGAAGGAATTACTTTTGAACTTCCAAACCCAACAACAATCGTTGTTAGCGGAATTTCAAAAGAAGTAGTTGGTCAAACAGCTGCTTACGTACGTAGCCTTCGTTCACCAGAACCATATAAAGGTAAAGGTATCCGTTACGTTGGCGAATATGTTCGTCTTAAAGAAGGTAAAACAGGTAAATAATGGTGAGTGGTTGATTTTCAACCACCGACCTATTTTCCAACTTTGTGCATAGCACACGATTTAAAACTAAAGAGGTGAAAACTGTGATTTCTAAACCAGATAAAAACAAACTCCGCCAAAAACGCCATCGTCGCGTTCGCGGAAAACTCTCTGGAACTGCTGATCGCCCACGTTTGAACGTATTCCGTTCTAATACAGGCATCTACGCTCAAGTGATTGATGACGTAGCGGGTGTAACGCTCGCAAGTGCTTCAACTCTTGACAAAGAAGTTTCAAAAGGAACTAAAACTGAACAAGCCGTTACTGTCGGTAAACTCGTTGCAGAACGTGCAAACGCTAAAGGTATTTCAGAAGTGGTGTTCGACCGCGGTGGATATCTATATCACGGACGTGTGAAAGCTTTGGCTGATGCAGCTCGTGAAAACGGATTGAAATTCTAATAGGAGGACACTAGAAAATGGCATTTAAAGACAATGCAGTTGAATTAGAAGAACGCGTAGTTGCTGTCAACCGTGTTACAAAAGTTGTTAAAGGTGGACGTCGTCTTCGTTTCGCAGCTCTTGTTGTTGTTGGTGACCACAATGGTTGCGTAGGATTTGGTACTGGTAAAGCTCAAGAAGTTCCAGAAGCAATCCGTAAAGCAGTAGAAGATGCTAAGAAAAACTTGATTGAAGTTCCTATGGTTGGAACAACAATCCCACACGAAGTTCTTTCAGAATTCGGTGGAGCTAAAGTATTGTTGAAACCTGCTGTAGAAGGTTCTGGAGTTGCCGCTGGTGGTGCAGTTCGTGCCGTTGTGGAATTGGCAGGTGTGGCAGATATTACATCTAAATCACTTGGTTCTAACACTCCAATCAACATTGTTCGCGCAACTGTTGAAGGTTTGAAACAATTGAAACGCGCTGAAGAAGTTGCTGCCCTTCGTGGTATCTCAGTTTCTGATTTGGCATAAGAAAGGGGATAAAATGGCTCAAATTAAAATTACTTTGACTAAGTCTCCAATCGGACGCATTCCATCACAACGTAAAACTGTTGTAGCACTTGGACTTGGCAAATTGAACAGCTCTGTTATCAAAGAAGACAACGCTGCTATCCGTGGTATGATCACAGCAGTATCTCACTTGGTAACAGTTGAAGAAGTAAACTAATGAATTTTTAGGGGATGTGGCAATACTCATCCCCTAAAACTAGATATAGTCATCTAAGATGACGAATGTATAGGCGAGTTGATAAGGGAGACAACCTTTTCTCTCTTATCGGCGCTAGCATTTTACAAAAGAGGAGAAAAAATAATGAAACTTCATGAATTGAAACCTGCAGAAGGTTCTCGTAAAGTACGTAACCGTGTTGGTCGTGGTACTTCATCAGGTAACGGTAAAACATCTGGTCGCGGTCAAAAAGGTCAAAAAGCTCGTAGCGGTGGCGGAGTTCGCCTTGGTTTTGAAGGTGGACAAACTCCATTGTTCCGTCGTCTTCCAAAACGTGGATTCACTAACATCAACGCTAAAGAATACGCAATTGTAAATCTTGATCAATTAAACGTTTTTGAAGATGGTACTGAAGTTACTCCAGTTGTTCTTATCGAAGCAGGAATTGTAAAGGCTGAAAAATCAGGCGTTAAAATTCTTGGTAACGGTGAGTTGACTAAGAAGTTGACTGTGAAAGCAGCTAAATTCTCAAAAACAGCTGAAGAAGCTATCACTGCTAAAGGTGGTTCAGTAGAAGTCATCTA
>CAJPRB010000141.1:0-4478 GCA_905372925.1 uncultured Streptococcus sp. | reverse complement strand
GATGAAATTGATGCCAGTCGTCAGCTCAAGAAATTTGAAAATCAAAAACTTTCCTTGTCAAACGGAATCGAACTTATCGTTCCCAATAATGTTTACCAAGACGCAGAATCGGTCGAGTTTATCCAAAATGACAATGGAACCTATTCTATCTTAATCAAAAATATCGAGGATATTCAAAGTAAATAATGTTTAAATTACTACGAAGAGTGCTAGTACTAGCAGTCTTCCTTTTCGCTGTCTATAAAGTCTATCATATCCACCAAGATGTGAAGCAAGTCATGACCTACCAACCCATGATTCGAGAAATCCTCAGTGAAAGAGATACTCCAGCCAATGAAGAGCTTGTGCTCGCCATGATTTATACCGAAACGAAGGGAAAAGAAGGCGATGTCATGCAGTCTAGCGAGTCTGCTAGCGGTACCACAAATACTATCAATGACAATGTGACGAGCATTCGTCAGGGAATTCAGACATTGACTGATAATCTCTATCTAGCTCAGGAAAAGGGTGTTGATGTCTGGACAGCCGTGCAAGCCTATAATTTTGGCCCCGCTTATATCGATTTTATCGCTCAGAATGGCAAGGAAAACACTCTAGCCTTGGCCAAGCAATATTCTCGTGAAACAGTCGCTCCAATTCTTGGAAATACCACTGGGAAGACCTACACCTATATCAACCCAATTTCTATCTTTCACGGAGCAGAACTTTATGAAAATGGTGGAAATTATTACTACTCGAGACAGGTTCGCTTTAATCTCTATATCATGAAATTCTTTAATTTCTTCTGAACATCTGGTTTTACCAGGTGTTTTTCACTATAAGCTTTCTTTAAGATTGTTTTATTAACCTAGAAAGGTAAAGGAGGGAATATCCCATGAGAAAGAAATTCTTTCTAACAAGTGCTGCAGTATTGTGGGCCGCAACAGCTATGACGAGCGTCCACGCAGCAACCGATGTTCAAAAAGTAATCGATGAAACCTATGTCCAACCTGAATATGTTTTAGGTTCTTCTCTATCTGAAGACCAGAAAAATCAAACTCTTAGCAAGCTTGGCTATGACGCATCAAAAGACACCAAAGATATCAAAACCATGACACCTGATATCTATTCGAAAATTATGAATGTGGCAAATGATGCTAGTCTACAGCTCTATTCATCAGCTAAGATTCAAAAGCTGGGGGATAAGTCGCCTCTAGAAGTCAAGATTGAAACGCCTGAAAATATCACCAAGGTGACGCAGGATATGTACCGTAACGCAGCAGTGACGCTGGGAGTGGAGCATGCCAAAATCACAGTTGCAGCACCCATTCCAGTTACAGGAGAGAGCGCCCTTGCAGGGATTTACTACTCGTTAGAGGCTAACGGTGCTAAAGTACCGCAAGCCAATAAAGACTTGGCCCAAGAGGAGCTAAAAGCCTTATCCGATATCAATGCTGAAAACAAGGACAAATCAGGTTACGATGCCAATAAACTCAATGTCGCTTTGGCAGATATTAAGGCAGGAATTGCAAAGGCAAAAGAAGCCAAAGGTAATCTGACAGAAGAAGATGTACGCAAAATCGTTGAAGACACACTAAAAAACTATAAACTCGATCAGGTTATAACAGGAAACCAGGTCAATATCATCATCAATTTTGCACTTAATCTCTCAAAGAGTGACATTTTGAACAATGCTGATTTCACTAAAACCCTAAATGACCTCAAGCAAAGCATTGTTTCCCAAGCTGGAGATAGTTTCAAAAACATCAACCTCAACTTTGATGCCAATAAAGCGCTAGAAGAAGGGGGCAACTTCCTGAGCTCCCTTTGGCAAGCAATTGTCAACTTCTTCAAGAGTTTTGGTGCTTAGGTCATTTCATGATATAATAGATGGTAACAGAAATGTTGCCGTCTTTTTTTGTCGGCCGATAGAAAGTGAAAAATATGCTAAAGAAAAATGATATTGTAGAAGTTGAAATTGTTGATTTGACTCATGAAGGTGCAGGGGTTGCTAAGATAGAAGGTTTGGTTTTCTTTGTAGAAAATGCTCTACCAACTGAGAAAATCCTCATGCGCGTCCTTAAGGTCAATAAAAAGATTGGCTATGGGAAAGTTGAAGAATACCTTACACATTCTCCGCATCGTAACCAAGACCTTGATCTAGCTTATCTACGCTCAGGTATCGCTGATTTGGGGCATCTTGCCTATCCAGAGCAGCTCAAGTTTAAAACCAAGCAAGTCAAAGACAGTCTCTACAAGATTGCTGGTATTGCAGATGTAGAGGTCGCTGAAACGCTCGGCATGGAACATCCAGTCAAGTACCGAAATAAGGCACAGGTGCCCGTTCGTCGAGTGAATGGTGTCTTGGAAACTGGTTTTTTCCGTAAAAATTCGCATGATCTCATGCCCCTTGAAGATTTCTTTATCCAGGATCCTGTCATTGACCAAGTTGTGGTAGTTCTTCGAGATTTGCTTCGTCGCTATGATTTGAAACCTTATGATGAAAAGGAACAGTCTGGCTTGATTCGAAATCTTGTGGTGCGTCGCGGGCACTATTCCGGACAAATCATGGTTATCTTAGTGACTACACGTCCTAAAATTTTCCGAGTGGAACAGTTGATTGAACAAGTCATCAAGCAGTTCCCAGAGATTGTGTCTGTCATGCAAAATATCAACGACCGAAATACCAATGCGATTTTCGGCAAGGAGTGGAAGACTCTTTATGGTCAAGACTATATTACGGACCAGATGTTGGGAAATGACTTCCAAATCGCTGGACCTGCCTTTTACCAAGTCAATACCGAAATGGCTGAAAAACTCTATCAAACAGCCATTGACTTTACAGAGTTAAAAGAAGATGATGTGGTGATCGATGCCTATTCAGGGATTGGAACGATTGGATTGTCCGTTGCGAAGCATGTCAAAGAAGTCTACGGTGTTGAAGTGATTCCAGAAGCGGTAGAAAATAGCCAGAAAAATGCTTCTTTGAACAAGATTACTAATGCTCACTATGTCTGCAACACAGCTGAAAATGCAATGAAGAATTGGCTCAAGGAAGGTATTCAACCAACCGTCATCCTAGTGGACCCACCACGCAAAGGCTTGACCGAAAGCTTTATCAAAGCAAGCGCCCAAACAGGAGCTGACCGCATTGCCTATATCTCTTGTAATGTCGCAACCATGGCGCGTGATATCAAACTCTACCAAGAGTTGGGATATGAATTGAAAAAAGTTCAGCCGGTGGATCTTTTTCCTCAAACGCATCACGTAGAGTGTGTGATTTTGTTAGTGAAACGTAGTTAATCCTCAAAAGGTTCCCCGAACCTTTTGAGTTCCACAGACGCATCATGTTGAGGCAGTAGTTTTGATGTCAAAAGTGAACCCAGGTAAGTGAATAAACCGCATGCTTACGAAGGAAAAACAAAAAGCTTAGCACGCGCAAAGATGGATTAGGGAGCACTGGCAGATGAGATTGACATTCTAAGGAAAGGAATTAGAATTTTATGAAACAAGAAATATTTAAAGAATTATATGATAAATTTGATGACCAATTTCAAATAGCGGATTATCAAAAGAATTTAACTTACTGGAAAGATTATGTGGATGAGCTCGGAGATATCGAAGAATTTCCTATAGATAAATGGATCAAAAAAGATGAAAATGATAAAACATATCTGCCTAGCTATTTGGAACATCAAGAAAAACTATTCGGACATGCTAGACCAGGGCTGTCTTCAAATGGTTATATGATTTATAAGCATTCAAAAGGTGGATTTTACGATGGTTATCAGAAAAAGGACAAGTTTTTTGATGATATTAGTAAGATAGAAAACGATTATAACTCAAATATATCTAAGTTAATAATGAAGCTGATACATGCGGCTTCTCTTGAAGAAATATATGAGATTGAAAAGAGCGATGAATATAAAAAATTTTCTGGGAAACAGCTGCTTAGAAAAATATCAGTATTAATGTCAATGCTAGAAACCTCAAACTATAAATATGAGTTAACATGGATTTATAGAGATGAAAGCTTATACAGTATTGCAGAAATTCTTGATGTTGATACAAATGAATGCGAGACAGTGCTTCAACGAAATAACCATATATATTCTCGAGCGAAGATATGGGCTGAAATTGGTGAGTCATCAGATTTATCGGCTCATATAAAGCTGACCGAATTTTTATGGTTCCTCACAAATACCTCATATAATGTAAAAGAACTTTCTGATATTAATGCAAACAACATAATATTTCATGGTGCTCCAGGTACAGGGAAGACGTATAGCGTATCAAATGGAATTGAAAAACTTCAGTCAATAAACAGTACATTATATAAAGATGCTTTATTTACTCAGTTTCATCCATCGTATACGTACCAAGATTTTATAGAAGGAATTAAACCGGTAGGCATTGTTGGAGGAAATTTGGATCTAAAGGTAATTAACGGTACTTTTAAAGACTTTTGTATTAGAGTAAAAAAAGAAAATGAAAAGTAT
>CAJPRB010000140.1:0-4493 GCA_905372925.1 uncultured Streptococcus sp. | reverse complement strand
AGACTAAGTAAGAGAAGTAGGCTATTGTAAAGAATAAAAAGTATTCCTAGAAAAGTCTGAACTTCATAAGGATATCCCAAGGAAATGAGCAAGATACATGCTATCAGCAAAGCAGGTAGACCAAAAAGAAGGATATCAAGTCCGTCTCTTGCGAGAGAACGAAAGAAGAGATGGCTCAGCCGCTCTCCAGAAATCAATCTAATCCCTGACTGAGAAAGAGATTGAATCTGACCGATAACAATTAAAGCTAAGAAAGTCAGCAAAAAGATTAACATACTGGTAAGCTGATTAGGTTGGGTAAAGAGGGCAAGTACAAAGGATACTCTGTCATTTTCAAATGCATTCGCTTTTTCTAGTCCAAGTTCTTTCAGATGAGTAGCCAATTCTTGACTAGTTAGGGTTCCGCTGATAATATTGTAGTTGTTGAGAAGATCGCTCTTTTGAATGCTTTCTTGACTTGCTGGAGGCATCCAGTCTGGAAGTTTCCCATCTCCAAAAACTTCGTAGTAAGTTTGTGATTTTCCATCACTATCTACTTCCCAAATAGTTCTTGCGATAAGACTATTATGTTTCCTAGCAAGACTATTTAATTCTTCTTTAACGGTAGAATAATCTGCTTGCCCGCTTAATACTGCTGCACCCGGGAACAGGATTTGAGGAAGAGCTTCTTTCCAAAAGGACAGAGTGGCAATGAGGAAGAAAGTTAAAAGAAGATTGCTGATGAAGAGAAAAACACGTTTCATAGGAACCTCTTTCTAAAAAAGAGGGAGCTGAACCTCCCTCCTTATAGCAGTGATACGAATGATAGTTTAGCACCTTTAAAAATAATTAGCAGAAAGCCAATTCTTTTACAAGATGTTAAAGAAAGCCTTTTCATAACTTAATTTTACTATTTTTTTAAGAATAAAACAAGCAATGACAGGACTTCCTATAGTAGCCATTTTCAAAAAAATTCCTCAATCTTACAAAAATGTAAGATTAAAGTCTCTTTTGTAAGGTTAGGTTATGGCAAGCCGTCTTTGTTTGCGATAAACTAGACTCATAAAGAACAAAGGAGCAAAACCATGAAAAGAATTTTACAAAAGAAAACAAGAAAACCAAGTCAAAAAGATATCGAGCGTGTTCAACTGGGATGCGCTATGATGCAAGCACAGTTTCAAATGATGGGATATTAAGAAGGAGAAAATCATGACACTTTTAGATGTAAAACACGTTCAAAAAATCTATAAAACACGTTTCCAAGGCAACCAAGTAGAAGCCCTCAAAGATATTCACTTTACCGTAGAGAAGGGTGACTATGTTGCCATCATGGGGGAGTCTGGTTCAGGAAAGTCAACTCTGCTCAACATCCTAGCTATGCTGGATAAGCCAACTCGTGGTCAAGTTTACTTGAACGGAGTAGACACAGCAACTATTAAAAACTCACGGGCCTCCAGCTTCCGTCGTGAGAAGTTAGGATTTGTCTTCCAAGACTTTAACTTGCTAGATACCCTGTCTGTTAAGGACAATATCTTGCTTCCGCTAGTTTTATCAAGAAGACCCATCACAGAGATGATGAAGAAATTGGTGGTAACAGCTGAAAATTTGGGCATCAACCAATTACAAGAGAAGTACCCTTACGAGATCTCTGGTGGTCAAAAACAGCGGGTTGCAGTAGCACGCGCCATCATCACTGAACCTGAAATTCTTCTTGCGGACGAACCAACAGGAGCCCTTGACTCCAAGTCATCTGCAGCTCTTCTGGATGTTTTTGATGAAATCAATGAACGTGGCCAAACCATTCTCATGGTAACTCACTCAACGGCAGCAGCCAGCAGGGCCAAGCGCGTTCTCTTTATCAAAGACGGAATCCTCTACAACCAAATCTACCGTGGAGACAAGACAGAACGTCAGATGTTCCAAGAAATCTCTGATACCTTGACTGTCATGGCAAGCGAGGTGAATTAGTATGTTCCGATTGACCAATAAGTTAGCGGTGTCCAACTTAATCAAAAACCGCAAACTCTACTACCCCTTTGCTTTAGCCGTTCTCTTAGCTGTGACTATCACCTACCTCTTTTACTCATTGACACTTAATCCTAATATTGGTAAGATTCGAGGGGGAGATACTATCTCTGTGACGCTCGGTCTTGGTATGGTGATTGTCACCATTGCCTCAGCTATCATTGTCTTTTATGCCAATAGTTTCGTCATGAAAAACCGTTCCAAGGAACTAGGAATTTACGGCATGCTAGGATTAGAAAAACGTCATTTGATCAGCATGGTCTTTAAGGAGCTTCTTATATTTGGCTCCCTAACCTTGACAGCTGGACTTGGCTTAGGAGCTCTCTTTGATAAGCTCATCTTTGCTCTGCTTCTGAAGCTAATGAATATGAAGGTGGAGCTCGTAGCGACTTTCCAACCAAGTGTCTTTATCCTAGTTACCCTTATTTTTGGAGCTATTTTCCTAGGTTTGGTTTTTATCAATGCCTTTCGGATTGCACGCATGAATGCCCTACAGCTCTCTCGTGAGAAGGCCAGTGGTGAGAAAAAAGGACGTTTCTTAAGCCTTCAGACCATTCTAGGTTTGATTAGTATGGGAGCTGGCTATTTCCTAGCAGTTACCGTTGAAAATCCACTTAATGCTGTGCTGATTTTCTTTGTAGCGGTCTTACTGGTAATCTTTGGTACCTATCTCTTGTTCAATGCAGGGATTACAGTATTCCTACAAATCTTGAAGAAAAACAAGCGTTATTATTACCAACCCAACAACATGATTTCCGTATCCAATCTCATCTTCCGTATGAAGAAAAATGCGGTTGGTCTTGCGACGATTGCCATTCTTTCAACCATGGTCTTGGTGACCATGTCTGCTGCAACTAGTATCTTCAAGGCTTCAGAAACCTTCAAGAAATTCATGAATCCACATGATTTTGGAATTTCAGGGCGAAATGTTGATAAAGAAGATTTAGATAAACTTTTGAGTCAGTATGCTAGCGATAAGGGATTAACTGTCACCAAAAAAGAAGTCTTTCGTCACAGCAATTTTGGCATCGAGAGTCAAGATGGAACCAAACTCCGTATCTTTAAAAAGGGGAATAACTTTGTCCAACCGAAAACCATTTTCATGGTCTTTGATCAAAAAGACTATGAAATCATGACTGGTCAAAAACTCTCCCTTTCAGGCAATGAAGTCGGCTTGTTTACTAAGAATAAGGTGCTTGAAGGGCAGAAAGAACTCACTCTAAATGACCAGACTTACACTGTTAAAGAAGAAATTAAAAATGATTTCGTTCTGGAACATGTGCCAAATCAGTTTAACATTCTCACATCTGACTACAATTATCTTGTTGTGCCTAATCTGCAAGCTTTTATTGATCAATATCCGGATTCCTCTCTCTTTGATCAACTTTATGGCGGTATGAATGTAACAGCTAGTGAGGAAGAACAGCTCAAACTCGCTGATGATTTTTCAAAATTCCTTAATAACTTTAATAGAGAATTAAACAAAGAGGGAAGCTATGTATACGGAAGCAATCTGGCTGATAGCAGTGCACAAATCAGTGCCCTCTATGGAGGTGTCTTCTTCATCGGTATCTTCCTCTCTATCATCTTTATGGTTGGAACAGTCCTCGTTATCTATTACAAACAAATCTCTGAGGGCTATGAAGACCGTGAACGCTTTATCATTTTGCAAAAGGTCGGACTCGATCAAAAGCAAATCAAGCAAACGATTAACAAACAGGTTCTAACTGTTTTCTTCCTTCCATTGCTCTTTGCCTTTCTACACCTTGCTTTTGCCTATCATATGCTTAGCCTCATCCTAAAAGTCATTGGCGTGCTCGATGCAACCATGATGTTGACTGTTACACTTTCCATTTGTGCCATCTTCCTCATCGTTTACGTCTTAATCTTTATGATTACTTCAAGAAGCTATCGCAAGATTGTACAAATGTAAAAAAGATACCTCGAAATTCATCGAGGTATTTCTTTTATCTTAGATACTAAAGAGTTGTCCCAATAGGAAGGTTACGCCCATGGTGAGAAGTCCGATACAGAGGTTACGGATCATAGCAGTTTTCGTAGGAGCTTTTCCTAATTTAGCACTGGTATAGCCCGTAATAAGAAGGGAAAGGGCTACGATAAGAACAGTAGCAGGAATGCGATAGTCGCTTGGAAAGACGGTGATCGAAAGCATAGGAGGAAGACTTCCCAGTACAAAGGCGATAAAGCTAGAGATTGCAGCATGCCAAGGGTTGGTAAACTCTTCGTACTCGATTCCATACTTTTCTTCGACCAAGGCTTTAAGAGGATTTTTCAAAAAGGCTTTGTTGGTCAAGAGTTGGGCGGACGTTTCACACTCACCATTCTGAAGGTAAGCAGCATAGAGGGATTGTTTTGCAGATTCCATGTCTTTATTTAAGAGTAATTGCTCTCTAGCGACAGCGGCTTCTTCCGTATCTTTCTGAGTGGATACAGAGACATATTCGCCACCTGCCATAGAAAAAGCACCA
>CAJPRB010000139.1:0-4517 GCA_905372925.1 uncultured Streptococcus sp. | reverse complement strand
CCTTCAAAGGTATCCAAGTCAAAGGCATGCATGGGTTGACCAAAGTAAAGCAGGATGTAGTTGGTCACGTCCACTACGTTGTTGATGGGACGAATCCCTTCATTCATGAGAAGGTTTTGCAACCATTGTGGACTTGGTGTGATAGTCACATTATCCAAGATACGAGCGGCATAGTAAGGCGCCTTGTCTGTGTCAATGTTGACAGAAAGAGCATCTGCTGCGGCTTCAGTAGTTTCTGTTAAGGCAAACTCTTTAAAGTTAACTGCCTTGTCATAGATGGCTGCTACTTCGTGCGCAACTCCACGCATAGAAAGGGCATCTGCACGGTTTGGAGTGATGGAAAGTTCGATAATTTCATCATCCAAGTCTAGGTAAGAAAAGACTTCATCCCCAGGAACAGCATCTTGAGGCAAGATTTGGATACCATCTGCGAATTCCTTTGGCACAACTGAGTCAGAAATACCTAATTCACCCAGTGAACAAATCATTCCGAGAGACTCAAGACCACGAATTTTTCCTTTTTTAATCTTGTAGTTGTCAGCGATGCGAGCTCCTGGAAGTGCCACCATGACCTTGATACCAGCACGCACATTTGGAGCGCCACAGACGATTTGACGGGCTTCTTCTTCACCGACGTTAACCTGACAAACATGGAGGTGAGTTTCTGGCACATCTTCGCAAGACAAGACCTCACCGACGACAATTTTTGAGAGACCAGCAGCAGGTGATTCGACACCTTCTACCTCGATCCCTGTGGTTGACATTTTTTCAGCCAACTCTTGTGATGGTACATCAATGTCCACCAACTCTTTTAACCATTTATAACTAACTAACATATGTAAGATACCAAGGGCTATGCTGAAATCTAGATGACTTTCCTAGATTTCTTTTGGCCCTCGTTTAGATCCTTTCATTTTGTGTTTTCCAGCCCGAGGCTGTCTTAGGAAGAGCTCTTATCTCTTACCATCTCTATAGAATAAAAGTTTTTAGCCACAACTCTGTGAACAAACTCTTTCTATAAAGTTACATTTAAATAGTAAAACTTAACTTCCCAATTAAGAACTATTTCATTCAACCTTCATAGAATGCTTAACTATTTTTTCACAACCACCTTGAATTAATTTTTTTAAATTTTGATAACCAGGATGATAAACAGCATAAAAACTAAGTTCAATATTTAAATCTGAGTTTTCTGAAATTTCTTCTATTAATTCTTCTATAAAAAAAATAAAATCTTTACGCTTACTCTTCGACAAAGCACCACAAACATATATATTTAACTTTTCTTCTTTTGAATCCTGGGACAATATTTCTAATTGTTCGATTAATTTTTTATACGATTGTTTTCTGTAGTCCTTTTTATTATCATCCTTTACTGCCGAAATTAAATTATCCATTACAGATTCGACAACATCAGAAAATAGATCAGTTACATATGATCCGTATAGATTCCTCCAAAATGTACTTGTTTTCATAGTTAAGAATCTTAAATGACGATCATTAATATTTGAATGATGAAATGAAGAAAAATTACTATCAGGGGATTGTTCTCTTTTAGCAGAGGGGTTTACCATAAGTATTATATTAGAAGGATTTATGTAGTCTTTTTGATGATTTTCAATAGCTTCTTCATAGGATATATTTTCAGATGTTGCTTTATCATTATTTTTAGATTCTTTATAAATCGCAAATGAAGATATATCACCAAACTTCTCTAAAAGTTTGTTATAGTTTTGTTCCGAAATCATAAAATATCCTCGCGTTTCAATCTTATTTAAACTGTTCTGAGAAGCGGATATCTCCTTGGTAGAAGCCACGAATATCGTTGATTCCATAACGGAGCATAGCTACACGCTCTTGTCCAAGACCAAAGGCAAAACCAGAGTATACTGTCGCATCGATGCCACTCATCTCAAGGACACGTGGGTGAACCATACCGGCACCCATAATCTCGATCCAACCAGTTTTCTTACATACGTTACAGCCTTCTCCACCACACTTGAAGCAGGAAACATCCACCTCAACAGATGGCTCTGTGAATGGGAAGTAAGACGGACGCAGACGGATTTGACGCTCTTCACCGAACATTTTTTGCACAATCAGCTGCAGTGTTCCTTGCAAGTTTGCCATGGAAATATTTTCTCCAACCACCAAGCCTT
The DNA here is from genome assembly GCA_905372925.1 of uncultured Streptococcus sp. GTDB lineage: Bacteria > Bacillota > Bacilli > Lactobacillales > Streptococcaceae > Streptococcus. The sequence continues at coordinate 2,358 of CAJPRB010000139.1, read as the reverse complement.
CAATCTGGTGGAATTGGTGGCTGTGGGTCGCATCGTCCGTATCACGACGGAAGACACGCCCTGGTGAGATCATTTTCAAAGGACCTTTAGAGAAATCATGGGCATCCATGGCACGTGCTTGAACTGGAGACGTATGCGTACGGAGCAAGATTTCTTCTGTGATATAGAATGTGTCCTGCATATCGCGAGCTGGATGGTCTTTAGGAAGATTCATACGTTCAAAGTTATAGTAGTCTTGCTCCACTTCAAAACCATCCACGACTTGGTACCCCATCCCAATGAAAATATCTTCGATTTCTTCACTGGTTTGTGTGAGAACGTGACGATGACCAGTCGCAACTGGACGACCTGGAAGTGTCACATCGATGCTCTCGCTGGCAAGTTGTGCTTCGACTTTCTTTTCTTCCAAAAGCTTAACTGTTTCTTCAAAGGCTGCCGTCAAGACATCACGAGCTTCATTGACGTGTTTCCCGATGATTGGGCGCATCTCAGCAGAAACATCTTTCATTCCTTTGAGGATTTCAGTAAGCGACCCTTTTTTACCAAGGACAGAGACACGCAAGTCTTGCATCTCTTTTTCATTTTCAGCAGTAATTTGCTTCAAGCTAGCCAGCGTTTCTTCGCGAAGCGCTTTTAATTGTTCTTCAATAGTTGACATAATTCCTCCATCAGTCTCTCGTAGATAAAAAGAAAACCACATGTCAAAAACTCCACTCGGAGCGTTGACACGCGGTACCATCCGTTTCATCTGACAAGTCAGACCTTCATTTCTAAATCCATGCGCAAGTGAATTCACCCAGCTTTCATATAGAGAGCTTGCAGTCACGGCTCTCCTCCCTGATATACTTCCCTTGAGTTACTAGTCTTGCAGATTTCTATTCAATTACTACATAGTTTATCAGATTTTTACCATTCTTGCAAGACCTATCTCACTTCTGCTTGCCTTTAAATCGCCATTGGAAGCGAAGCTTGTCATAGAAGGGAAACTCGATAAACAAGACTCCCAAGCCTACACAGAAACTGGCAAGAACATCAGATGGATAGTGAACCCCCAGATAGACTCTTGATACCAGCACACTGACTAGGTAGAAGCCAAGGACGATTTGAACGACTTTTCTCCAAACCGGATCTTTAATCCGTTGACTGAGAATGACAATCAAAGTCCCTACCATCAGAGTCACTGCCAGAGAATGGCCACTTGGAAAAGAAAATCCCTTCTCCTCTACCAAGTGTAAAATAGCTGGCCGTGGGCGCTGGTAGATATTTTTAAAGGTCACGATTAAAAGACCGGCTAAGGCTAGATTACCCGCCATGAAGTAGCTTTCTATCTTCCACTGCTTACGATAAAAGATAAAGGCTGCGATGGCAACCCAGGTGATGATTACTGGGATATCAATCAAATGCGTAAGGGCACGGAACAGAACAGTCAAATAATCTGGCAAGTCCCCACGAAGAGCAGTCTGAATCGGTTGATCAAAACCGACCAGCGTTTCAGGATAGAACTTAACCATATAGCCAAGAAGGACGAAAAGTAAAAGGGCAAAACTGCCCTTCATTAAAAATGTTTGTTTATCTCTCATAATGTTTTAAAGTTGGTTTCAAGAGGACGTATAACAACCAGAATGAAACGGCAAAGATTACACCTTCAATCAGGTTAAAAGGTAAAACCATGGTCATCAAGTAGTTAGAAAGTCCTATAATTTCTCTAATATCAAAGTTGGCAAACTGCGCGTACAAAGGAACCGCATAGACATAGTTGAGAACCAACATGGCAGAAGTTAACCCAATAGTTCCCGCCAGAGATGCCAGTAGGAAACGAAGGGTGCTGCGTTCCTTTTTCCAAATCAAACCAAAGGCGATAACAAAAACTCCCAGAGCTATGATATTCATTGGCAAGCCAATGTAGGTGTTCACTCCTTGGCTATTCAGAAGCAACTTCAAGAGCGATCGAAGCAAAAGAATCCCTAGAGCGGCAGGCAAATCCATCACCACCAAGCCCACAAGGACTGGCAAGATACTAAACTCAATCTTGAGGAAGGTTGCCGCTGGCAAGAGCGGAAAGTCAAAGTACATCAGCACAAATGAAATGGCTGATAAAATCGCAATGGTCGAAAGTCGACGTGTGTTTGTCATAACAGGTTCCTCCAATTTTCTATAAAATCAGAAGAAGTTGGAAAGGATCCCTCTATCTATTCTCACTTTTTATATCCCAAAAGTTCCCTCTCACTCTGTTAAGCAAGCGGTTGCAATTCATCAATAAACTCATCAGAACAGACAAAGCTATTCTTTCGTCTTCTCCCATCCAGACTATACTGTCGGTTGTGGAATCGCACCACATCAGCTTGCGCTCGCGGACTT
>CAJPRB010000138.1:0-4555 GCA_905372925.1 uncultured Streptococcus sp. | reverse complement strand
CCGAGAACTCCCGCTCATAGGATATTGAGTCGTCCTGCAAAGTTTGCATCAATTTCGTGTTTTATTTCTGTCATAGTCATCTCCTTTCTCTCCATTATAGAGAAAAGAGAAGGGGAATACAAACTTTTTAAACTATCTGAAAAAAGTTCTACGATTCTAATTTTTAAGTCCTTTTCTACTTTACCGAAAAAGGCTACTTCAAACTCTCGAATATTAAATTTTCTGACAATTTATTGAAAAAATGAGTGAATACATATTATAATGGAACGTAAAATAAATTCAGGCTTCCTGAACCAATAGGAGTAAATAATGAAAAAATTAGGTGTTGTCTTTTTATCTTCTGCTTTGCTATTGACAGCATGTGCAGTCCGTTTTGAAAAATCAACCTAGACAAATGATTCCTCTAAGGTGACAGCTTTATCAGATGATAAACAAAAATTACTTGATAAGGCAACCGCAGATTATAAGACTTTTGTTCAAGGACAAATTGACAAACTCTTAACGAATACAGAAGGATTTGTCCAGCTTTAAAAAGACGGAAAATTGGAGGAAGCCAAGAAAGCTTATCCGCTTGTTCGTATGGCTTATGAACGTTCAGAACCAATCGCTGAGAGTTTTGGTGAGTCAGATGTTAAGATTGACTTTCGTCTAGCAGACTATGTGGATGAAAATAAGACTGAGGAAGGTTGGTCAGGTTTCCACCGTATCGAGCGTATCCTTTGGGAAGAAAACACAACTAAGGGGACCGAAAGTTATGGTGATCAGCTTGTCAATGATATCAAAGAGTTGAAGGCTAAGGTAGCGACTGTTGAAGTAGATCACAAGATTATGTTGACTGGAGCAGTTGACTTGCTTAACGAAGTGGCGACAAGCAAGATTACGGGTGAAGAGGAAATCTACTCTCATACAGATTTGTACGACTTCCGCGCTAATATCGAGGGAGCTGAAAAGATATTCCAACTCTTTAAACCTTTACTAGAAAAATCAGATGCTGACCTAGTTAAAGAATTAGAAGCTGATTTCAAATCTGTTAATAGCTTGTTGGACAAACATATGATAGACAAGGAACACTACAAACTCTATACAGATTTGACAAAAGAAGACACCAAAGAATTGGCTGAAGCCGTGACAAAACTTGGTGAACCTCTATCACAAATGGGCAAATTTCTTGATGGAGAATAAGCAGTATGACTAAGAAAGACGAAAAGTTTTTTGAGAAAAAAATGGACCGTCGAGAATTTCTAAAAAAAGCGGGTATTGGAGGTGCTGGGCTTGCACTAGGTCTCTCTGGTGCCTCCGCTTTTTTAGCGCCTAAGCTAGACAGACAGGAAAAAATCTCGTACGGTAATGAAAAGATTGACTTTTATGGGAAACACCAAGCGGGTATCACGACCCCTATGCAGAAGAATATCTATTTTGTTGTCCTAGATTTGCATACTACAGATAAAGATAAGATTATCCAGCTTTTTAAGGATTGGACGGATTATAGTAGCAAGTTGGTAGAAGGAGAATTGGTCAAAAAAGATGGTCAGAATGCCCTCTTACCTCCTAGCGACACTGGTGAAACAGTCGGGCTCAACCCCCATCGTTTAACGTTGACTTTTGGTGTGTCTGCAAGTTTCCTGAAAAAGATGAATTTGGAGAACAAGCGTCCTCAACTTTTTAGGGATTTTCCCCCCTTTCCAAAGGAGCAACTGCGTGAAAAATATACTGGGGGAGATATTGTTATCCAAGCCTGTGCAGATGACGAGCAAGTTGCTTTTCATGCTATTCGCAACCTCATTCGTAAAGGGAGAAATGCAGTGACCCTCCGTTGGAGCCAATCTGGATTTGCTGCTATTGGGGATCGTATGGAGACACCACGCAACCTTTTTGGTTTCAAAGATGGGACAGCCAATGTGACCAAAGAAAAGGATTTTGATCGTGTTGTCTGGGCCGACAGCAAGGACTGGATGAGAAATGGATCCTATATGGCCGTTCGTCGCATCCAGATGTTTCTCGATACCTGGGACCGAACCAATCTTGAAGAGCAAGAAAATACCTTTGGTCGCTACAAGGAAAGTGGCGCTCCCTTTGGTAAGAAGAATGAGTTTGATGAAGTGGATTTGAGTCTTTTACCAGATGATTCGCATGTTCGATTAGCCAAAGAGGTAGATAAGCCACTCTTACGACGTTCCTATTCATACTCGGATGGAATTGATGAAAAGACTGGACAATTTGACACAGGCTTACTCTTTATCTCTTTCCAGAAAGATCCAGACAATTTTGTCAAGGTTCAAACCAACCTCGGAGCTACAGACAAGATGAATGAGTATGTAACCCACATCGGTAGCGGTCTTTTTGCCTGCTTTGGTGGAGTAGAGAAAGGAGGCTATATTGGTCAGAAATTATTGGAAGATTAACATTTGTTTCTTGGCTTTGTCTTTTCTCTTGTTAACTATTTCTCCTGTTAGTGCGAAGGAAAGTCTGAGTTCTTATTTTGTAAAGATTACCGATGCCTCTCAGGCTGTAAAAAATGGAAATCAGGCAGAAGCCAAGGCCCTAGTTAGAGAAATGGCGACGGATTTTGAAAAAGTAGAACATGCTGATTCAGATGCTGGAAAGGTTGTTAAGGAAAAACTTGCCCTGTCAGGGGAGATTAGTGAAGAAAATCTGACACAGATCTCCTCTGCCCTTCTAGCTTTTGAAAAAGAGCAAAATCCAGTAGATCTTGATGCTGAAAAGGAAAAACTTGTCAGTCGCTTAAGACCACGTTTTGAGACTTTGGATAAGGCAATTTCTTCAAAAGATATAGAGCAAGTCCGAGAAGCCTATAAAAAAATGAATTCAACTTGGACGATCAATGAAAGTGTCGTCCACGACAACAGTACAACACATTACGGTCAAGTAGAAACTGCTATCTCTTTCTTACGCAGTAGTATCGAAACGGAGCCGACAGATTATGATGCTATCCAGTCTTCTTTTAATGACTTAAAAACTGCCATTGATAATTTCGTAGCTGGTAAAGAAGTGACGAAAACTTCCTCCAATCTAAGTCTTAAAGATGGCATTGAGCTTCTCAAAAAAGCCTTGGAAGAATTTAAAGCTGGAAACCCGACGGCAGGGACAGCTGCCATGAAAGAGTTTATTACTATATGGCCAACTGTTGAAGGTTCTGTTAGTACGACCAATCCTTCCCTCTACACCCGAGTCGAAAGCGAAAGTCCTGTAATCATGGTCAAGGGAAGTGAGAAGGAATATCAAGAAAAATTAGAGAAACTGATTTCGGATTTATCTCAAATTGATACCAATGCAAGCTACAATGCTTTTGATGCTATGCTCATTCTCCTACGAGAAGGAGTAGAGGCCCTCTTAATCGTCATGGCCTTGGTCACAACACTAAAAGCAGCCAAGATGCGCAAAGGACTCAAGTGGGTATATGGTGGAGCACTATCAGGAGTAGCTGCAAGTCTAGTGATTGCATTTATACTACAAATCGCCTTTCCTGCTGTAACATCGGGGGCCAATCGAGAAATCATCGAAGGATCTGTTGGTATTTTCGCAGTAGTGATGATGATTTTGATTGGTATCTGGCTTCACAGTAAATCCTCGGTCAAAAAATGGAATGATTTTATGGATAATCAAATGAAAACTGTGACCAAGACAGGTTCATTCATTTCCATGTTTGCTCTTAGTTTTCTAGCTGTTTTTCGTGAAGGGGCAGAGACCATTCTATTTTACGTAGGTATTTTACCGAGAATATCTCGTTTTGAGTTTATCCTAGGTATTTCTCTAGCTTTGTTAGTCTTGCTGATTATTGCATTTCTGATGAACAAGGCGAGTCAATTCTTCCTACCTCATAAGGTCTTCTTCATATTGACGTGGATGATTTATGCTCTTGCCTTCAAGATGCTTGGAGTTAGCGTACATGCTCTGCAGCTGACAAATATGGCGCCAAATCACTTACTATCAAGTTTCCCAACTATCGACCTATTGGGCATCTATCCAAGTTGGGAAGGTTTAGGAAGTCAGCTAGTCTTCTTGATAATTGTTTTGGCTGTCACATTGAGACAGGGTGAAAAGTAGATGGATACAAAAGAATTGACAATCGTTGAACATCTGGTAGAATTTAGAAAGAGGTTCATTGCTGTTATAGCCTGCTTTTTTATAGTCTTTTGTGGAGCTTTATTGTTTGCAGATCAGCTTTACTACTATCTAACTCAGTCCTTTAATCAAAAGTTGATTGTATTAGGTCCAAATGATATTCTGTGGATTTATTTTCGCTTAGCGAGCCTAATGTCCTTTACTATTACTCTACCTTTTACAATTTATCAGATTTGGAGCTTTATCAAACCAGGCTTGAAAATAGAAGAAGCAAGAGCTATTTTTGCCTATATTCCAGCTAGTTTTATTTGCTTTCTACTTGGACTAGCCTTTGGATTCTACTTTGTAACGCCTGCCTTACTTCAAGTGCTTCTAGGACTAGGGGAAGGATTATTTGAAACCCAATTAACGGCGCAGAACTACTTAGACTTTGTTTTCCAAACAACTATCCCTTTGGCATTCATCTTTGAAT
>CAJPRB010000137.1:0-4612 GCA_905372925.1 uncultured Streptococcus sp. | reverse complement strand
AAAAACAAGCCTACATCGAACGCATCGGTTCTGAATGCGTGGCGGAAGATATTCCATTCTTCCTTGAAATCCTTGCTTATGATGAAAAAATCGCTGACGCTGACTCTGCTGAATACGCAAAAGTAAAACCACACAAGGTTATTGGTGCTATGAAGGTCTTCTCAGACCCACGCTTTAACATTGATGTCTTGAAAGTGGAAGTTCCTGTTAACATTAAATATGTTGAAGGCTTCGCTGAAGGTGAAGTAGTATATACACGTGAAGAAGCTGCAGCCTTCTTCAAAGCACAAGATGAAGCAACTAACCTTCCTTACATCTACTTGAGTGCAGGTGTGTCAGCGAAACTCTTCCAAGAAACACTTATCTTTGCCCACGAATCAGGCGCAAACTTTAACGGAGTTCTTTGTGGCCGTGCAACTTGGGCTGGATCAGTTGAAGCCTACATCAAAGATGGTGAAGCAGCAGCTCGTGAATGGCTTCGCACAACTGGATTTGAGAACATTGACGAACTCAACAAAGTTCTTCAAACCACAGCGACCTCATGGACTGAACGTGTGTAAGCAAGTCCTCCTAGGTTAGGAACATGAATCTAAAAAAATTTTAAAAAAAGTTGTATGTAAAGGTTTACAAAATAACTTACTTGTGCTATACTTAAATCACAAGTTAATACAAGGTGAGTGTTACTAAGTAATATTAGGCATGATCACAGGTGAATTAGAAATCGGATGATTTTCTAGTTCATTTGTGGTCATTTTTTGTACTCATATACCTTTAAGATATAAAAGGAGGTTGACATGTATCGAATTCTAAATCCAATGAATCACAATGTCTCGCTTGTCAGAAATGATAAAGGAGAAGAAGTGATTGTGATTGGTAAGGGGATTACATTTGGAAAGAAGAAAGGGGATTTGATTGCAGAACATCAGGTTGAGAAAATCTTTCGGATGAAGACCGAAGAGTCAAGAGAAAACTTTATGGCTCTCCTCAAAGATGTTCCGCTTGATTTTATCACAGTGACTTATGAAATCATTGATAAGTTATCAAAGAAATATCATTATCCGATTCAAGAGTATCTCTACGTAACCTTGACAGATCATATTTACTGTTCTTACCAAGCTCTAACACAAGGAAGGTACAAGGATAGCAATCTGCCAGATATTTCTGCCAAGTATCCTGTAGCTTTTCAAATCGCAAAGGAAGCTTTTGAAATCTATCGTCAGAAGTTGACAGATCATTTCCCTGAGGATGAAATTATTCGGATCGCTTATCATTTCATCAATGCCGAAGGGGAGAATGAAGTTCAAGTGGTTGAGTCGATTGATAAGAGGAAAGAAATTCTCAGGAATGTTGAAGAAGTGCTAAAGAGTTACGCTATTCAACGAACCAAAGAGAATAATCATTTCTATGATCGTTTTATGATTCATTTGAATTATTTCTTGGATTATTTAGACCGTTCCAGAGATGATAATCAATCGCTTCTAGATATGGAAGACCATATCAAACAATCCTATCCAAAGGCATTTGAGGTTGGCTCCAAGATTTATGATGTGATTACGCAACATACTGGTCTTGATTTGTATAAGAGTGAGCGAGTTTATCTAGTTCTACATATACAACGTTTACTGTCATAAGATTTATCAAATAATATATAAGGAGGATTCTATCATGAATAGAGAAGAAGTAACATTATTAGGTTTTGAAATTGTTGCCTATGCTGGCGATGCTCGATCAAAACTATTGGAAGCCTTAAAGGCCGCTGAAGCTGGTGATTTTGCGAAAGCGGATAGCTTAGTTGAGGAAGCTGGTGGCTGTATCGCCGAGGCTCATCACGCGCAAACAAGTCTGTTGACCAAGGAGGCAGCTGGTGAGGATTTGGCTTATAGTGTGACCATGATGCACGGCCAAGATCACTTGATGACAACTATCTTGCTCAAAGATTTGATGCACCATTTAATCGAACTCTACAAGAGAGGAGTTAAGTAATGAACAAACTAATTGCTTTTATCGAGAAAGGAAAGCCTTTCTTTGAAAAACTGTCTCGTAATATCTACCTTCGCGCTATTCGTGATGGTTTCATTGCTGGTATGCCAGTCATTCTCTTCTCAAGTATCTTTATCTTGATTGCCTTTGTACCAAACTCATGGGGCTTTAAATGGTCTGATGAAGTTGTAGCCTTTCTGATGAAACCTTACAGCTATTCAATGGGGATTCTGGCTCTCTTGGTTGCTGGTACAACTGCCAAGTCATTGACGGACTCAGTTAACCGTAGCATGGAGAAAACCAATCAAATCAACTATATGTCAACATTATTGGCAGCAATTGTTGGTTTGTTGATGTTGGCAGCTGATCCTATCGAAAATGGCCTAGCTACTGGATTCTTGGGGACAAAAGGGTTGCTTTCAGCCTTCCTTGCTGCCTTTGTTACTGTAGCCATCTATAAGGTTTGTGTTAAGAACAACGTCACTATTCGTATGCCTGACGAAGTTCCACCCAATATTTCACAAGTCTTTAAAGATGTGATTCCATTCACTCTATCTGTTGTTTCTCTTTATGTCCTTGATTTATTTGCTCGCCAGTTTGTTGGTTCAAGCGTAGCTGAATCAATTGGAAAATTCTTTGCACCATTATTCTCAGCAGCTGATGGCTATCTGGGTATTACCATTATCTTTGGGGCCTTTGCCTTCTTCTGGTTTGTTGGTATCCACGGTCCTTCAATCGTCGAACCTGCTATCGCAGCTATTACCTATGCAAATGCTGAGGTCAACTTGAACCTTCTCCAACAAGGGATGCATGCAGATAAGATCCTTACTTCAGGTACACAAATGTTTATCGTTACCATGGGTGGTACGGGTGCAACACTGGTTGTTCCATTCATGTTCATGTGGTTAACAAAATCAAAACGTAACCGTGCAATCGGACGTGCATCAGTAGTTCCAACTTTCTTTGGTGTAAATGAACCAATCTTGTTTGGTGCACCGCTTGTATTGAACCCGATTTTCTTTATTCCATTTATCTTTGCGCCAATTGCCAATGTATGGATCTTTAAATTCTTCATTGAGACGCTTGGCATGAACTCATTTACAGCCAACCTTCCTTGGACAACACCAGGTCCGCTCGGTATTGTTCTCGGTACAAACTTCCAATTCTTGTCATTTGTACTTGCTGCTTTGTTAATTCTTGTTGACGTAGCCATTTACTATCCATTCCTCAAGGTTTATGATGAACAAATCCTTGAAGAAGAACGTTCTGGTAAAACCAATGATGAATTGAAAGAAAAAGTAGCTGCAAATTTCAATACTGCCAAAGCAGATGCGATTCTTGAAAAAGCAGGTGTAGAAGCAGCGCAAAACACAATTACTGAGGAAACAAATGTTCTCGTTCTCTGTGCAGGAGGAGGTACAAGTGGTCTCCTTGCAAATGCTTTAAACAAAGCAGCTGCGGAGTACAAAGTTCCTGTTAAAGCAGCAGCTGGTGGCTATGGTGCTCACCGTGAAATGTTGCCTGAGTTTGATCTGGTTATCCTTGCTCCTCAAGTTGCTTCAAACTTTGAAGACATGAAGGCCGAAACCGACAAACTTGGTATCAAACTTGCTAAGACAGAAGGTGGCCAATACATTAAATTGACTCGCGATGGAAAAGGCGCTCTTGCCTTTGTTCAAGCGCAATTCGAAGAATAAAATGTAAATAGCGAAGAAGTGATATGGAGGAACTCCTCCCAACTATATCTCCATCTCATTTCTATTTCTTGAAAGGTGAATCAAATGTCAAAAACATTACCAAAAGACTTTATTTTTGGCGGAGCAACAGCAGCCTACCAAGCAGAAGGTGCAACCAATACTGATGGTAAAGGGCCAGTTGCCTGGGATAAATATCTTAAGGACAACTACTGGTACACTGCTGAGCCAGCCAGTGATTTCTATCACAAATACCCAGTTGACCTCAAACTTGCAGAAGAGTATGGTGTCAATGGTATCCGTATTTCAATCGCTTGGTCACGTATCTTTCCAACTGGTTACGGGAAAGTCAATGCCAAGGGAGTTGAGTTCTATCACAAGTTGTTTGCAGAATGTCACAAGCGGCATGTTGAACCTTTCGTGACACTCCATCACTTTGATACACCAGAGGCTCTTCATTCAAACGGAGATTTCCTGAATAGAGAAAACATTGATCACTTTGTGGATTATGCAGCCTTCTGTTTTGAAGAATTTCCAGAAGTAAACTATTGGACAACATTCAATGAAATTGGACCGATAGGAGATGGTCAGTATTTGGTTGGGAAGTTCCCTCCAGGTGTCCAGTACGACCTTGCCAAAGTCTTCCAATCTCATCACAATATGATGGTGTCGCATGCGCGTGCAGTCAAGCTATATAAAGATAAAGGTTATAAAGGTGAAATTGGTGTGGTTCATGCCCTGCCTACTAAGTATCCTCTGGATCCAAATAATCCAGCAGATGTTCGCGCTGCTGAGTTGGAAGATATCATCCACAATAAATTTATCTTGGATGCAACTTATCTTGGACGATATTCCGGAGAAACCATGGAAGGCGTCAACCATATTTTATCCATCAATGGTGGTAGCTTAGATCTTCGTGAAGAAGATTTCACAGCATT
>CAJPRB010000136.1:0-4685 GCA_905372925.1 uncultured Streptococcus sp. | reverse complement strand
GAGCTAACTTTTCATGGAAACGGTAGTAACCTCTGTCAAGGTGGACTAATTTACCAACAACTGTCTCACCTTGCGCTACCAAACCTGTCAGAATTAAGGCCGCACTGGCACGAAGGTCCGTTGAGAGAACTTCTGCACCCTGCAAAGCCTGTCCTCCGACAATACGAGTTGTATCACGGATAATCTCCGAATGCAAGCCCATCCGACGCATTTCCTCCAGATGTTGGAAACGATTCTCAAACACAGTTTCCACCATGGTGGATTCCCCTTTTGCGACAGTCATTAAGGCTGTAAATTGAGCCTGCATATCTGTTGGAAATCCTGGGTGTGGTAAAGTTTTTACATGAACAGATTTAAGATTTTCCAGTTGAGAACGGACACGAATGCCTTCTGACTCCTCCGTCACCTCTACTCCCATTTCAAGGAGTTTTGAGATTAAGGGGCGATTATGTTCCCAAACTGCATCTCGAATCAGGACATCACCGCCAGTCATGGCTGCTGCCACCATAAAGGTTCCGGCTTCGATACGATCCTGTACGACACTGTGAGTCGTACCATGGAGTTCCTCGACACCAGTCACTGTAATTGTTTCAGTACCAGCTCCCTTGACCTTGGCTCCCATTTCATTAAGGAGGATAGCAAGGTCAACAATTTCTGGCTCACGCGCAGCATTTTCAATCACTGTCACACCATCAGCTAGAGTTGCTGCCATCATGAGGTTTTGTGTCGCACCGACACTAGGGAAGTCCATGTAGATATGAGCGCCATGCAAGCGTTCTGCCTTGGCTTCGATGTAACCAGCTGTTTGGCTAATCTTAGCTCCCATAGCTTCCAAGCCCTTGAGATGGAGATCAATCGGACGACTCCCTATCGTGCAACCACCTGGCATGGATACCTTGGCGTGGCCTACACGAGCAAGGATTGGTCCCAAGACAACGATCGATGCACGCATCTTGCTGACGTACTTGTAAGGAGCTTCTTCCGTGATATCACCAGTCGCATCAACCTCGACAAGATGAGCTTCCTCATCAAAGTCAACCTTGGCATTCAGACCTCGAACCACTTGATTCATGGTGAATACATCTGACAAGATCGGGACGTTCTGCAAGACTGTCTTACCCTTACTTGCTAGAATGGTCGCTGCCAACAAGGGTAAAACTGCATTCTTTGCCCCCTCAATGGTCACACTTCCGACCAGACGATTATCACCACCTTGAACCACAATTTTTTCCATAGTTGTTTCCTTTACTTTTGATTTTATAACAGTCCTCTAAGTGTTTCTTGCCACAGGTGGTACAAACTGATAAAGAATGAACTTAAGATGTAGCCCATTACAATACTAAAGAAACCTACCAACAAACGAACTTTTTTTGCGTTAGCAGCAGTTACTTTTAACACCTTTTCCCATCTCACAAGATCCTTCAAAAGGTAAAAACTCAAATAAATAAAGAGTATATGACTACTTAGGGTGAATAATAATTGAACCATTTGACTATTATACCATCTTATCCGCTTGCGCGCTAGTTTTCGATTTTTCTACGGATTAGGGATTGTTTTTAAGGTAATCGATCGCATCTTGTAAAGTCTTAACAGGAACGATTTTCATCTCTGTCTTGATTGTTTTAGCAGCTTCTAGGGCTGTTTCATAGTTGCTTTTCGCATTGGGATCTGCTTTTTTCGCTTCCTCGGTGACTGGATTGTCAGGAGCAAAAAAGACGTTCGCTCCCTGACGAGAGGCTGCAACTACTTTTTTGTCAATTCCACCGATGTCGCCAACATTTCCATCGCGATCAATAGTTCCCGTTCCCGCAACGATGCGGCCATTACGAAGACCTGGATCTGCTATCTGGGTGTAAATAGCTAGGCTAAACATGAGACCGGCGCTTGGCCCGCCGATACCAGCTGTTGAAAAACGAATCGGAACGTCACTGGTCACTTCCGTACGGTCAATCAAACCAATCCCAATCCCGTTTTTCCCGTTTTCAAGAGTGATAATTTTACCTTCTGCAGACTTGACTTTTCCGTCTTCTTCATAGGTTACCTTGACCGTGTCCCCTAATTGTTGAGAGTTGACATAGTCGACCAAGTCTTTTGAACTGTCAAATGTTTTGTCATTAACAGCCGTCACTGTATCTGCAATGTTCAGAATGCCTTTAAAAGTCGAATTATCCGTCACAGTTAAAACATAAACTCCCAGGTACTTGAGTTCGATATCCTTACCAGCCGTCTTCAGTCCTTGATACTTGGCCATATTTTGAGAAGTTTGCATATAGAACTGATTGATTCGCATAAACTCTGCATCAGTAGAGCCACCCGTAGTCTCCTTGGCACTTCTAATATCCGTGAAAGGTGTTAACCAAGCATAGACAAGATGCGACAGGGTTGCGTGTCGAATGCCGACTGTTACAAACTGGTAAGCTCCTGCTTCTGTGTCTTCTGTTTCATTGACTTTCAAAACGCGACGAATATCTTCCGCTCCACCTGGAACTTCTATGTAGTAAGGTAAAGGTACTACAAAGGCTAAAAAAGTCAATACTAGTGCTAGGATGACATATAAGGGCCATCTAGTTTTTTTCTTCATGTTCTAATTCCTCCACAACACTGTTTGGAACATATTGCTGAATCTCCTGACCAAACTTCAGAAGTTCTCTCATGGCTGAAGAGCTAATATAAAGATGCTCTGGGCGACTATGTAGGTAGACCGTCTCAATCTCTGGAGCCAGTTGATGATTGTAGTAGTCAAAACTAGCCTCGTATTGCAAGTCTGTAGCGTTCCGCAAGCCACGGACAAGAGTTTTGGCTCCCAGTCTTCTTGCAACATCAACAACTAATTGGTCGTGAGAAGACATGACTTCTACATTTTCTAAATGTGCTACGGCTTTTTCAACTGCTCGTTTGCGGTTTTCAACGGGGAGAAAACCTTGTTTGTGGGGATTGTAGAAAACCCCGACATAGAGCTTATCAAAAAGTTTGCTGGCACGTTCAATGATATCCAGATGTCCATTTGTCATCGGATCAAATGATCCTGTAAATAATCCAATTTTATCTGACATAGACTGTCACCTTACTAATCCCATATATTTTTTCCTTCCAGATGCCTAAGCAGGCGATTTCTTCTGGGAGTTCTACAGACTTATCGGTTTCACAGACAACCATGACTTCTTGGGAGAAGAGATTTCTTTCTGCCATTTTTTCGATATCTGCAACGATTTGTTCCTTGGCATAGGGAGGGTCTAAAAAGACCAGATCAAATGTCCCTCCGACTTGCTCTAGAGCACGATCAGCTTCCATTTTTACGAGCTGAAATTTAGAAACTTCCTTGGTCATCTGGATATTTTCAGCGATGACAGCTTGTGCCTTTCGCTCCCGTTCCACTAAGACAGCACTGGACATCCCTCTTGACACAGCTTCAATAGACAGACCGCCACTGCCAGCATAGAGATCCAAGACACGACCACCCTCAAAATAGGGACCTATCATGTTAAAGATAGCTCCTCTCACCTTATCAGATGTCGGCCTCGTCGTCTTGCCTTCTAGCGTCTTGAGAGGACGCCCCCCATAGATTCCTGATACGATTTTCATACCGTTTATTATACCAAATTATGGGAAAAAAGAGAAAGAAAACCGAACCTTACGGTTCGATTTTCTACAAGATATTTTCATAAGTGTCGCGGACTTCTTGCGGCCAAACACTAGTCTGAACCTCTCCGATGTGTTTCTTACGAAGAAGGAACATGGCCATCCGAGACTGTCCAATCCCTCCACCGATTGTCAATGGGAAAAGACCGTTAAGCAAGGCCTTGTGCCATTCCAACTCCAGACGATCTTCGTCTCCTGTAAGGGCAACTTGGCGACGAAGGGTATCTTCATCTACCCGAATCCCCATTGAGGAAAGCTCAAAGGCACATCCAAGAGATTCGTTCCATACTAGGATATCTCCATTTAACCCCTTGTAGCCATTTTCAGACTCTGTAGTCCAGTCATCGTAGTCAGGCGCACGTCCATCATGCGGTTTCCCGTCAGGCAACTCCCCACCAATACCAATCAAGAAAACTGCTCCAAACTCTTTACAGATTGCATTTTCACGCTCTTTTGGTGTCAAGTCTGGGTAACGTTCTACCAACTCTTCTGTATGGATAAAGGTGATTTGTTTTGGCAAGATGGATTCGATATCATAGCGAGCTTCTACTGCTAGCTCTGTCAGACGAATGGCCTTATAGATCTTCTCAACTGTTTCTTTAAGATAAGCAATATTACGTTGGCCATTTGGAATCACTTTTTCCCAGTCCCACTGGTCCACATAAACCGAGTGGGTCGCATCCAGTGAATCTTCATCTGGCCGAAGGGCCTTCATGTGGACAAACAGACCTTCTCCTTCCCCAAAACCAAAGCGGGCCAAGGTGTGGCGTTTCCATTTAGCAAGTGAATGAACGACCTCATAGGTTTCATCTGGAATCTGCAAGACCTTTACGGATACAGGATTTTCGACACCTGACAGGTTGTCCTGCATCCCATCCCCAACCTTGCTCAAGATAGGACCTTGAACTTCAACGACTTCTAACTTATCTTTCAAATACTGGGTAAAAGTGTTTTTAACAAAGGAAATCTCTTCTTGCTGATGAATAAAACTTTTCTTCATAAACGGCTCCTCAAAAATTAGTTAAAAGCATTATACACCTATTTCC
>CAJPRB010000135.1:0-4754 GCA_905372925.1 uncultured Streptococcus sp. | reverse complement strand
GATATTTTTCAATCCAGCGACAGGCTAAAATGGGACGAAGCGCATAGAAATACTTTTTAGGTTTGACCTTGTCTCCTGAAAGATACTTATTCATTTGAGTTCTTGCAGTGTTCAAGTAATGGTGGAGCATTTTTTTCTCAGAAAAATACTGGTTGGCAAGTGGACGTATGCGCTCAATAAAATCCGTTTGTTGATAAACAATTGGTGACTGTAACCATTCAAATAGTGTAGGATTAGACTTATAAAGGAGTTTTAAAGTCTTGTCTAAATCCCAGCCACTCACATCCCAAGTATCGTCAATCGGTAGCTCGATAACGTCACGCTGTTCATTCAAACGGAGATAAAAATCTTGCTTATGTTTGTAGATAAATCGCACATCAAAGTCACTATCAGGAGACTCAAATCCCCAAGCACGACTACCAGACTCAATAGCCCACAAAACTTTGACATCGAAATCACGCTCAATTTCTGCTAATTTTTCCGGCACCAAAACATTCATTTCTTCTTGCGTTTGCATAATAAAGCCTCGTCTATAATTTGAACATAAATAGTTGCTAAAATAGGAAACTAGGGGGACTGAAAGTGCATTATATCAAACTTTCAAAACTACTACCAAAAGAACTAATCCTTCTAGTAGCTTTTTTAGACGTTTTCTATACCTGAGACTCTTGAATGACAGAATCTCCATCCTTCCAGTTCCGAGCAATCTCTTCGTCTTTCTGGAGTTGGTCTACGAGCTCTTCGACGGTGTCAAATTTGACCATATCGCGGACACGGTCTAACCAGTAGACCATGACTGTCTCACCATAAATATCATCTGAAAAGTCAAAAATATTGACTTCAAAACGTGGCTCTTCTCCATCGAAAGTAACATTTTTCCCAACGCTTGCCATCCCACGATATCTCTGACGTTGTACTTCTACATCGACTACGTAAACACCGTCTGCTGGCATATAAGTTCGATCTCTCAGGACTAGATTGGCTGTTGGATAACCGATAGTACGCCCACGAGCATTTCCGTGAACGACCATCCCACGGGTTGGGAGCGGTGTGCCGAGTAGATGATTGACTTCCTTAACATCTCCATCAAGAATAGCTTGGCGAATCCGTGTGGAACTGATCTTTCCCTTTTCGTCCTCGACCGGGGGAACAATGATAATCTCTCCATCAAAATAATCCTTCAAATCATCCGCAGTTTTCTTATCTGAACCAAACGTATAATCAAATCCTGCTACGATAATGGCTGGTTTTAAAGCTCTAACATAGGTATCAAAGAATTCTTGACCCGTTAAACTAGCAAATTTGCTACTAAAGTCCAGTAAGAAGAGGGCCTCAACTCCGTGCCACTTCATCTTGTGCTCTCGTTCTTCGTGATTGACGATATGGAGCATGAGCTCAGGTTGGTAAGGTTGCAAGGCAAGTTTTGGCGACTCTGTAAAGGTCATCACGACAACTGGCAGATAATCCTTCATAGAAGCCTTACTGGCTACTTCAAAAAGTTTCTGATGCCCCTTGTGGATGCCATCAAAATAACCTAGTACAAGGACTGTTTTCCCCGGTACTGCAATATCTTTTTCGTTCTTAATAGGTACTGTTGTAATCATGAAACTATTATATCATAGAGCAAGTCTTTTCGCTAAGAGGAAATCCCAAATGTCGTTTTTTGCGCCTGAACTGACCTTATGAGAAAATTTAGCACTTTAGTTTTAAAAAATATCACCTCCTATGAGATGCTATCATTTGGTAACTAGTCTATTGTTTCTTCTAAATCTTTTAACTTAACCGAAACAATCTTGGAGACACCTGATTCCTGCATGGTAACTCCATAAATAGAGTCCGCTGCCGCCATGGTCCCCTTACGGTGAGTTACGACGATGAACTGACTATCCTTGTCAAAGCGGTTGAGGTAATCCCCAAAACGTTTAACATTGGCTTCGTCCAGCGCCGCCTCTACCTCGTCCAAGATAACAAAAGGAATAGTTTTGACTCGAATGATAGAGAACAACAAGGCCAGAGCCGATAGGGCTTTTTCACCACCACTCATGAGGTTGAGAGATTGGATTTTCTTACCTGGAGGTTGAACAGAAATCTCTACACCAGCTGTTAAAAGGTCCCCCTCAGTTAATATCAAGTCTGCCTGACCACCGCCAAACATCTGTCTAAAGGTCACTTTAAAGGACTCACGAATAGCCTCAAAGGTTGATTTGAAGCGCTCCTTAACCTCATCATTCATCTCTGTGATGGTCTCAAGGAGTAGGTTTTTCGCAGACAAAATATCATCTCGTTGACTATTGAGGAAGTCCAGACGGTTGTGAACTTCTTCGTACTGGTCAATAGCATCTAAGTTGACAGGCCCCAGTGAGCGAATAGCCTTTTCAAGATCTTTAACCTCTTGCTCTGCCAGATTGAGATTTTCCAACTCATGCGCTTTTTCTAGAGCCTCAGTGTAGCTGATCTGGTACTGGTCTGTTAATTGACTTTGTAAATAGCGCAAGCGTTCGCTGACCTTCTCTTTCTTGGCTTCAGCACGTGTTTGTTTGCGAATCCAATCTTCGTTTTGCTGACGAGATCTTTCAAGGAGGTTAGCAATATCATCCAGCTGGCCTTCGATATCATCCAACTCAAACTGCTTGCGAATCAAACCTTGTTGGAGGTTTGTTTTTTGAGTTTTGGCCTCTTCCGCCTGCTGACTTAGCAGATCCGTATCAACCTTCTCAAGATTATCAACCTTTTCTTGGAGGATACGCTGGATTTCCTCTTGTTCAATATCCAGATTATCCAATTCCTTACCTAGGCGTTCAATATCAGTCACTTCGTACCGCTTTTGTCCTTGCAGTTCTGACTTAAGCAAGCGTGCTTGCGCTACTTGTTCCTGCAAATTTTGATAGCGTTCTTGAATAGCGTTTTTATTAGACTTAATCTCTTCAATCTCAGCTTCTAGACTTTGTTTTTCACTTGCGATAGTAGCAAGGCGCTCTTGGCATTTTTCCTTGTCCGCTTGCCAATCTCCTTCAGAAAGACGATTTAGTTCCTCTTCTTGAAGTTTCCAAAGAGTTTCCAACTCTTCCACTTGCTGATTGGTTTGTTGATAAGCAAGATACAAGCCTTGCTCCTGAATACGAGCTTGCTCACCCTGAGATTTGATGGCTTCTAATCTTTCTGTCAATACCGCCATCTCATCTTGCAAAGTCTTCAAAGTCGCTTCTTCTGAACGCAGACTAGCTTCTTCTTCAGCAATTTCTTTTTGTAATTGCTCTAGCTCTGGCTTGATGAAGATACTGTTATTTTGACGATTGGCACCACCCGCGTAGGAACCCCCTGTACGCAACTCTGTCCCATCAAGCGTCACCATACGAACCTGGTAACGAACTTGACGAGCAGCTGCACGCGCATGTTCTACAGTATCAAAGATAGCCGTCGTAGCTAGCAAGTTCTTGAAAATGGCTTCCAGTCTAGTATCAAAAGTAACCAACTCATCAGCCATTCCAAGGAAGCCTGGACTTGCTGCGATAGCATCTTGGTTCTGACTAGAAATCGCACGAGCCTTGATCGTCGTCAACGGAAGGAAGGTTGCACGACCGGATCTGTTGCGCTTGAGGAAATCAATCGCCTTAGTCGCTGCGTTCTCATCTTCTACGATGATGTGCTGACTGCTTGCTCCAAGCGCAATTTCTAGGGCAGTTTGGTAATGCACATCAAAAGTCAAATGCTCACTGACTGCGCCAATAATCCCACCTAGACGGTCTTTTTCTTGGAGAACACTCTTAACACCCGCGTAAAAGTTGCTATGATTTCTAAGGATATTCTCTAAACTTTGGGATCTAGCCTGCTTATTTTTGAGACTATCCAGACGGTCAAAGAGTTGGCTCTGCTGAACTTGGTAAGAAACCTTCTTTTCCTCTTGCTCCTTGGCACTAGCTTGATAGTCAGCCAATAATTTCTGAACCTGTTCCTTGGCAGTTTCAAGCTCAGCCTCTTGCTGACTGGCCTTTTCTTTAGCTGTAGCCAGTTGTTCTTTCAGTTTCTCAAGTTGATCTGCTTGTTTTTGAGATAGCTGACGGCTGTTCTCTAGTTCATTCTCAATGCGGGTCAGTTGGTTTGAGACATCCGCTTCTTCTTGTAAAAGCGCCACAAAACGTTCACGCAAGAGCTCGATCATCTGGTCAGGATCATCTGAAAAAGCTAGCAATTCTGCTTCTAAACGATTGAGTTCTTTGTTGTTTTCAGTTAGACTTTCCTCTAACTGTGTCAAATTCGCTTCTTTTTCTGCCTTCTCTTTACTTAGAGTCTTTCTCTTATCTTCTAAAGATGCCAAACGGGCTTGTGCTTCTTGTTGATTGAGGGCTACCTGCTCAGATTCCAACTTCGATAGGGCTAATTTTCGCTCTAAATCACTTATCAGATTCGTTAGATCCATCAAGCTCCCTTGGTCTTTAGACATTTGAGCTTGGAGATCTTGGCGTTTCTTTTTAAGAGTTTGATTTTCTTCTTCTAGCTCTTCACGCTTTTGGTAATAGCTCGTCAAAAGTTCCTGAACCTGGTTTAGTTCTTCTTCTGTCAGATCTAGTTCAGCCTTGTTTTCCTTGATTTGGGCAACCAGTACATCCAAGTAAATAGCCTTGCGTTGACCATCCAAGTCTAGAAACTTACGAGCATTCTCGGCTTGTTTTGCAAGAGGCTTGATTTGATTGTCCAACTCATAGATAATATCCTCTAAGCGGTCTAGATTGTCTTGAGTTTGTTGCAGTTTGCTT
>CAJPRB010000134.1:0-4802 GCA_905372925.1 uncultured Streptococcus sp. | reverse complement strand
GAACGAACCGTCAACTCCAACTTGAAATTGCGGAGGTAATCTAAGAACGCCCCATGATAGCCAAGCGATTCCAAGTAGGCAATATCGCTATCTGAAAAGTGCAAGTCTTTAAGATAATGTACAATTCTTTCCAAACCAGCAAAAACTGCATAGCCGTTCTGAAAAGGTTGCTGGCGGAAATAAACCTCAAAGACCGCCTTTTTATTGTGAATCCCTTGGTCAAAGTAAACTTGCATCATGTTGATCTGGTACAAGTCCGTGTGCAATGTCAAACTATCATCTGGATACATCTGTTTTCCTTCTTCCTACTTTACAAAGGTATGAACGTATTCTATCACTTTCACACCATCCGATAAATTAGTACTATTATAACACATTTTACCGAGATTGATAAAAAGATAACAAGCTATTCTCCGTTCTCCAGTTCATCCATATCTTGCTCAAACTTTTTTTGGGCCCATTCGCCATAACTTTTAAGGCCGAGATTGCCGATAAAAACCCAAGGAAGGTAAATCAGATAAGTAATTGCCCAAGCAGACAAGTATTTAACGTTCAGAGGATTGTGCTGATAAATTTCGATATTGAATTGATAATTCTGCAACATCAAAAGAGTCGTAATAGCGAGAGTTACCAGCAAACACCCTATAATTGTAAAATGAAAACGACTGTAGTAGGTCACACCCAAATCTCGAGCACGGCCGAAAAAGTAAGAAGTTCCAATAATGATAATGATGAGAATCATTCTCGGATTAAAAAGACTTGGTGCTAATACTGTAATCATATAAGATAAAAGCAAGAAAGCTATAGAGATATAGAAACTTTCAGCCCCCGCTTTATTCATCAGTTGTTCTTCTCTTTCATCTAATAATTGATAATAAAAAAATCTATTTTTCATCTTCTTCCTCCCAAACTTGCTGATTTCTGCGATTCAAGTATAGGATAACTCTATCCATAGAATAACTCCCAACGAGATAGATGATAACTGCTAGAACCACTTTTAGGGAGTACTTCCAAGTCAATAGACTGACCAGTTCCTCGCGATTTCCTACGATATCAATCAATAAAACCACTATAGAAAATCCCAAAGCAGATAAAATTCTTTCTTTTCCAGTATTCTCAACAATATCTCGAATGTCAATTCCAACATACATGCGGCGAATAATGGCATACAAACCGACTCCAATCAATAAAAGCAATTCTGGAAAATAGGACAGAAGTGTTAAATTGAAAATATAAACTTTGGCAAAAATTTCCAGTACCAAAAATAGGCACATTCCCAAGAGAATTTCTCCTGAAATCTTTCCATCCAATTTTTCCGTACGTTCATCTTTGATCACAAGTTTTTTTCTACTTTTCATCTTCTTCCTCCCAAAATAATTGATCTAAAGTTTTGCCTAAGCATTTGCAAATAGACTGGCAGAGCGAGAGACTAGGATTGTATTTCCCAGCTTCAATCAGGCCAATAGTCTGTCGCGTAACACCCACAGCCTCTGCCAAATCCCCTTGTGTTAAATCACGCTCCACACGAGCTAGTTTTAATTTTAAATTTTTAGCCACTAGCATCCTCCTTCAACATTTTAAAAAGTTGCGCTTCCTTTAAAAACATTATACCATATATCTAACTTAATGCAATATATAAATGTCATTTTGTAAGATTTTATTAACAAAAAACTCTCTACCACAAAAAATAGAGAGTGTTACCTTTAAATATAGGATTTCAAAATATCGACGACATCACTTCTTTTCTTGACCTGATAGCCCTTGATGCCCAATTTTTCAGCTACGCTTGTATTGTCCTCAATATCGTCTAGAAAGACACAGTGTGTAGGATCTAACTGATATTTATCGAGAATCTCCTTAAACATTGCCAAATCAGGCTTTATAGCTTTTATATCACAGGATAGGACAAAACCATCCAAAAGCTCCTTTAAGGGAGTAGTTGGTCTTCTAGCAAGTCATAAAATACCTTTGAGGTATTGGACAAGACAAAGATGCGATGCCCCTTTTTCTTTAGTTCTGACAAAACAGGAAAGACTTCCCTATAAATATCAATGTAGCTAGGCCAATTCCAGATAACTTCTTCGACCTTCTTTTGATAGGTACTTCCAATCATCGACACAACTTTAAGCACCAATTCTTCTCTCGTCATGGTACCAAGATCTAATCTTTCCCAAAGCCCCGACTGAAAGATAGTCTTATCTAACATCAGATAATCTTTCTTCGTATCCGAAACGCCTTGTAAAATCTTATCCTTGTTCCATTCTAATAAGACGTTGCCCATATCTAGTATTATATCCATTAGCCCACCTCCATAGTGATGTGAAGATTTCCTCTTTGATTTATACTTTCATATTCAGCTTACAAATCCTTTTGGTAATAAAATCTTTGCCCTGTGTAGGGATAGTCTTGCAAGGTAAAGACCTCCTTGTAGCCATGCCTTTTATAAAAATCTGGCGCTTGAAACTGGTAAGTATTCACGAAAACAAAACGACAGTTTCGATTCTTAGCTTCCCTTTCGGCTTGCTGCAATAGTTTTGAACCGATTCCCTGTCCTCGCGATTCCTCTTTCACAAACAAATACTCGATTTCCAACCAATTTCCGAAAGTCTCTGCTACCAAACCTGCCATAAGATTGCCCTTTTCGTCTTCGACATAAATATTCAGTGGCTCGCTTTCAGCCTCTTCTCTTTTGGAACGGTTATAAGCACGAATCAAATCCCCTATTTCTTGCGCTTTATGAGATTCCTTATTTTCCAATCTAACGTACATCCAAACCTCCTTCGAACTGTTACAGCTTGATTATAATCTTATTTCAATAGACTGTCAAACTAAAAAGAACTCACCAAGCAAAGTTGATGAGTTCATGATTTATTTCCTAAATTTCCACTGGCTATAAATTCCGAAACCGATAATCCAGATAGCAGAACCAACTGCCCCCATGAAGGTAGACTCTTGTAAAAAGAGGGTTACAAAGACAAAGATAAAGAAGAGCATGGTCAAAGGATTTAGAAAACGGTAATGTGGCATGAGGTAGCCATCCGCCATGAAGTCTTGTGACTTGCGGTATTTGAGATGGGCCACCATAATCAAGATATAAATCGCGATGTAAACACCTGATGAGGACGCCGTAATCAAAGCAAAAGCATCGGAAACGCCTGGCAACACATTGATAAAGGCAGCCAGAGCAATCAAGATTGCTGAAGCAATAATAGCATTTTGTGGAACATTATGGCGAGAAAGAGTATCTGCCTTGATCGCTTTTAAAAAGCGATTGGGTGAATCATGGGCAATCTGGTAGAGGTGTCGCCCTGTTGAATAGAGAGTTGAATTAAGAGCAGATGCTGCCGACGTCAAAACAACGAAGTTAATCAGAGCTGCCGCCCACTTGATACCTGCTAGCTCAAAAACCGTTACAAATGGTGAATCTGAAGAAGCAAGTTCTCTCCAGGGAATGATAGACATAATAGCCAATAGGGCTCCACCATAGAAGAAGACAATTCGGAGGGGAATTTCTTTAACTGCTTTTGGCAAAACCTGACGAGGATTCTTGGTTTCAGAAGTTGTCACTCCGATAAACTCAATCATCAGATAGGCAAAAAATACCATTTGAAAGGCCATGACAAAGTTCATAACACCGTTTGGAAAAAGAGAGAACTGATCGCTGATATTTGCCAAACTTGCAGTACCATGCGGTGTCTCAAATCCAGTTAAAACCATAAAGGCTCCCGTTGCAATCATAGCTAAAATAGCCACAATCTTAACCATAGCAAACCAAAACTCGACTTCTCCAAAGAGCTTAACTGCAATCAGATTGACCAAGGCCAAAATCGTTAAAAAGACAATCTGGATCAGCCAACTAGGCCAGCTAGGAAACCAAAACTGAACATAATGCGAGATCGCAGTGATTTCTGCCATACCGATAAAGACGACAGACAACCAATAAGACCAAACTGAGAAATAACCCCAGCCTTTCCCCAAATGACGGGTGATAAAGTTGATAAAAGTATGTTGTTCTGGATCCTGGTAGAGCATCTCCCCAACAGCCCTCATCATCAAAAACATAAAGGCTCCTGTAATCATGTAAATCAGGATGATAGAAGGTCCAGTAAGGCTGATAGAGCGACCGGCACCTAGGAAAAGACCTGTTCCGATTGTTCCCGCAATAGCCATCACCTGAACATGACGATTGGTTAGACCACGTTCCATCTTATTTTTTTTCTTATTTTCACTCATATAGTCTCCTATTTTATTCAAAAAACCAAAAAGGAGTTGAGCAAGGCAAAGCCTCTACTACTCCTTTTTCATTCTATTTAGGCTGTTTTTTCAACCTTTAAGATTTTGACATCATAGCTACCAACTGGTGTCTCGATGGTCGCTGTATCACCAGTCTTCTTGCCGATCAAGGCTTGTCCAATCGGGCTCTCATTTGAAACCTTACCAGCAAAAGCATCTGCACCTGCAGAACCGACGATGATATAGACTTCTTCGTCATCTTCCCCGACTTCTTGGATCGTTACAGTCTTACCAATAGCCACTTCATCTTGGGCAACTGCATCGCTATTAACGATTTCAGCATAGCGGATTTTTGTTTCTAGACTTGAAATTTGTCCTTCAACAAAAGCTTGCTCATCCTTGGCTGCTTCGTACTCGCTGTTTTCTGAAAGGTCTCCGTATGAACGTGCGATTTTGATACGTTCTACCACTTCAGGACGACGAACGAGTTTCAACTCCTCTAATTCTTTTTCTAGTTTTTCCTTTTCTTCAAGGGTCATTGGGTAAGTTTTTTCTGCCATTTTTTTAAC
>CAJPRB010000133.1:0-4832 GCA_905372925.1 uncultured Streptococcus sp. | reverse complement strand
GATCTTTCCTAGTACGCAAAATGGGAGGGCAATTGTGAAAGAAGCAGCTAATTTGACAGGAATTAGTTACTTTATAACGCGCATTTTATACGGTAGTCTCATTGCTCCTATAGTTGAAGAGTTGGTTTTTCGGGGGCTTCTGATGACATCCCTAACTAAATTTAAGAAGCGCTATGTTGATATAATTGTTTCCTCAACTTTCTTCAGTCTTATCCATGTTTTGCAATATGGATGGGTGATAACAGACTTCATCATTTATGCAGGAGCAAGTCTGCTACTCTGTATGCTCTTTCGCTATACACGTTCAATTTATTGGTCAATGGCACTCCACATCTTGTGGAATAGCTTTTTAATTATCGTCAGCTTATTGGTGTTTGGGTATTAGGTTTGGCAGAATTTTTTACATCACATAGATAAGGCTGGCGCTCCAGTCTTTTTCTTATCTCCAATATCTAATAATAGTACTTGCTCAATTCCTTGTTACCTTAAATGAAAAAGTAATTTTAAAATCAATCACGGAATCCGATTCTATCAAAGTTTGTCAATTCTAGAGTTTTTTTGTATAGTAGAAATATGAAATTTACAAAAATAATCAGTAGTCTGCTTGCTCTTGGAGCTTTACTCATGCTTTTATCAGCTTGCCAGAATTTTAAAAAGACACAACTGGTTTTGTTTGAATCCCTTTCATTCAATATGTCCCTTAAATCCTTTGAAGAAGTGTTTGAAGAGGCTAGCGAAGTAGTGGAGGAAACAGAGATGGCCTATCGAGATACTTGGCGTGCTGAAGACCCTTATTTCTATAAAACGGGACGCCTTTTCTATGATTATGAAAATATTTCTTTGAATGGTTATACAGGTCGAGTAAGATTCACATTTTCAAAATCGCATCGCTTAGAAGAAGCGACAGCTCATATTCCTGTAGCTTCAAAAGGGGAGCAATATGTAGTGCTCAACAATCTATCCCAGACTATAAAAAAAGAAATTGAAGCTCTTCCAAATTTTCAATCTGTAACTACCGAGACGGTAGGACTATACGATGACGGCTATCGCTATAAAGTCAAGTTGAAAGGACAAAGGAGAGAATTTTGGATCGATGTTTATTCGACAGAAGATGAAGATGCTAAAGAAATTGAAGATAAAAAGTATACTATTCGGGTGGATCAGTTTAGGATGCATTAATAACACTCATGGGATTTCAGCATTTTTTACTAGCTCTAAGTTTCAAACTCTAAACTTTTTTCTCTTCTTTGAATGTGTTATAATATTCCTTGCTGTGGCTGTGACCTTGAACAGCCTCAATTGGAGAGAATATGAGGAGAAGGATGAAAGAAAAAGGATTTTGGGAAGGTGTTCAGGCAGCCATGCCAACTGCCCTTGGGTATGTCAGCATTGGTCTGGCTTGTGGGATTATCGGCGCGCCCTATGTGACACCTGTTGAGATGGGCTTGATGAGCCTCTTTGTTTATGCTGGGAGTGCCCAGTTTGCCATGTTGGCACTGATTGCGGTACAAGCGCCTGTGGCAGCTATTGCTATGACGGTCTTTTTGATCAACTTGCGACTCTTTTTGCTGAGCTTGCATGCGTCGACTTATTTCCGTCATACTAGTCTCTGGCAAAACATCGGCATGTCCAGTCTCTTGACAGATGAGACTTACGGAGTTTTGATGGGAGAATTAGCCCATACAGACAAGGTCAATCCCATGTGGATGCATGGAAATAACTTGAATAGCTATGCGGCTTGGTTTGTGGGGACAGTAGTCGGAACGGCTCTAGGTGGACTCCTACCAAATCCAGAGGTCTTTGGATTAGACTTTGCCCTTGTTGGGATGTTTATCGGGATTTTTACTTCGCAATTTCAGATTATGCAAAGACGGGTTCCTGGCCGCAATCTGCTTAAGATTCTAGCAGTTGTTACGGTGTCTTTCTTTTTGCTCTTGACAGTAGTGTCTCAGTCGCTAGCTGTTCTGTTTGCGACCTTGCTAGGTTGTACCATGGGGGTGGTCTTAGATGGTCAGTAAGTATATTTTAATGGCAATCGTCTTTTCTGGATTGGTGACTTGGATTCCCCGTATGATTCCCTTCATCTTGGTGAAGTACAAGGGGTTGCCAGCTATCGTCGAGCGATTTTTGAAGTTTTTGCCTGTTTCTATTATCTTTGCCTTGATCCTTTCAAGCGTGGTGACAGGCAAGGTTGGGAGCCTTCCTCAAATCAAATGGCTGGATTTTTTAGCAGTCTTTCCAACGGCTTGGGTAGCCTTTCGCTACCGCAATCTAGTTGGTACGGTTCTTTTTGGAGTAGTCTTGATTGCAGTCTTGCGTCTGGTCTTTTAGTCAGCCATAAAAAAAACCTATCACCGAGATAGATATCATATAATGGCAAAAAAAAATATTTTCTGTTAAGATAGTACAGTATTCTATTTTGGAGGAAATGACATGAAAAAAATCGTCAAATATTCATCTCTTGCTGCCCTAGGGCTTGTTGCCGCAGGTATACTAGCAGCGTGCTCAGGTGGAGATAAGAAAGAAGAAGCAGCATCTGGTAAAAAAGAAATCGTCGTAGCAACTAACGGTTCGCCAAAGCCATTTATCTATGAAGAAAATGGTGAATTGACTGGTTACGAGATTGAAGTGGTTCGTGCTATCTTTAAAGATTCTGACAAATACGATGTCAAGTTTGAAAAGACAGAGTGGTCAGGTGTCTTTGCGGGTCTTGACGCTGATCGCTACCAAATGGCTGTGAACAATCTTAGTTATACTAAAGAACGTGCGGAAAAATACCTCTATGCAGCACCAATTGCCCAAAACCCTAACGTTCTCGTTGTGAAGAAAGACGACGATAGTATCAAGTCTCTCGATGATATCGGTGGAAAATCAACAGAGATTGTTCAAGCTACTACATCAGCTAAACAGTTGGAAGAATACAACAAACAACACGCAGATAACCCAACTATCCTCAACTATACTAAGGCAGATTTCCAACAAATCATGGTACGTTTGAGCGATGGTCAGTTTGACTACAAGATTTTTGATAAAATCGGTGTTGAGACAGTTATCAAGAACCAAGGTTTGGATAACTTGAAAGTGATTGAACTTCCAAGCGACCAACAACCTTACGTATACCCACTTCTTGCTAAAGGTCAAGATGAGTTGAAATCATTTGTAGACAAACGTATCCAAGAACTCTACAAAGACGGAACTCTTGAAAAATTGTCTAAACAATTCTTCGGAGACACTTACCTCCCAGCAGAAGCTGACATTAAATAGTCTTATGAAATCATCCAGCCTGAGAAAGGCGGATGATTTCTCAATTTTCAGACATATAGTTTAAAACTATATGTCTGCCTATCTAATAACAATTTGCGAAATCAAATAAAGTATGAGATACTATTACGGTATTATTTTTAAGGAGAAACGATCATGAAAATTAAAAAATGGCTCGGTGTAGCAGCTCTTGCTACAGTCGCAGGTTTGGCTCTTGCAGCTTGCGGAAATTCAGAAAAGAAAGCAGACAACGAAACAGTTGTTAAAATCGCAACAGTTAACCGTAGTGGTTCTGAAGAAAAACGTTGGGATAAAATCCAAGAATTGGTTAAAAAAGACGGTATTAAATTGGAATTCACAGAGTTCACTGACTACTCACAACCAAACAAGGCAACTGCTGATGGCGAAGTAGACTTGAACGCCTTCCAACACTACAACTTCTTGAACAACTGGAACAAAGAAAACGGGAAAGACCTTGTAGCGATTGCAGATACGTACATCTCACCAATCCGCCTTTACTCAGGTAAAAATGGAGAAGAAAACAAGTACACTAAAGTGGAAGAAATCCCAGATAATGGTGAAATCGCTGTGCCAAACGATGCAACAAACGAAAGCCGCGCGCTTTACTTGCTTCAATCAGCTGGTTTGATCAAATTGGATGTTTCTGGAACTGAACTTGCCACTATCGCAAACATCAAAGAAAATCCTAAGAACTTGAAGATTACTGAATTGGACGCTAGTCAAACAGCTCGTTCATTGTCATCAGTTGACGCTGCCGTTGTAAACAATACTTTCGTTACAGAAGCAAAATTGGACTACAAGAAAGCACTCTTCAAAGAACAAGCTGATGAAAACTCAAAACAATGGTACAACATCATTGTTGCGAAAAAAGATTGGGAATCATCACCTAAGGCTGATGCCATCAAGAAAATTATCGCAGCTTACCACACTGATGAAGTGAAAAAAGTTATCGAAGAAACATCAGACGGTTTGGACCAACCAGTTTGGTAATAAGACACAGGGAGGTGGGAGAGAGTTTCCACCTCTTGCTTTTGTATAGAGAGTTGATTTTAAAGACGCACTTGTGGTCGTTCTGAAGACACAAGTACGTAGTAGAAAGAGAGAGAAAATGGTTTTTCCTAGCGAACAAGAGCAGATTGAAAAATTTGAAAAGGATCATGTTACCCAACATTATTTTGAGGTTTTGCGTACCTTGATTTCCAAGAAATCAGTCTTTGCCCAGCAGGTTGGACTCAAGGAAGTCGCAAACTATCTGGGTGAGATTTTCAAGCGTGTGGGAGCTGAAGTCGAGATTGATGAGAGCTACACGGCGCCTTTTGTCATGGCGCATTTCAAGAGTTCGCGTCCAGATGCCAAGACCTTGATCTTCTATAATCACTATGACACCGTGCCAGCGGATGGTGACCAGGTGTGGACAGAGGATCCTTTTACCCTCTCGGTGCGAAATGGCTTTATGTATGGGCGTGGGGTTGACGATGACAAAGGCCACATCACAGCTCGTTTGAGTGCTTTGAGAAAGTATATGCAGCACCACGATGACCTGCCTGTCA
>CAJPRB010000132.1:0-4875 GCA_905372925.1 uncultured Streptococcus sp. | reverse complement strand
TACTCTAAAAACTCTGAAGCAGTCGTGGAACATGTCACTTTCAAAGCAGAAGCGGGTCAAACCGTAGCCTTTATCGGATCGACTGGATCAGGTAAGTCCACCCTAGTCAACCTCTTGCCTCGTTTTTACGACGTTTCAGATGGAGAAATCCTAGTGGACGGAGTTAATGTGCAAGATTATGACTTGGAAGATTTGCGCAATAAGGTCGGCTATATTCCTCAAAAAGCAGTCCTCTTTTCTGGAGATGTCAAGGGGAACTTGGACTTTGGTAAGAGCAAAGAAATTCCTCTAAGCGAAGCTGCTATGTGGCAAGCCTTGGAATTGGCCCAGTCTAAAAGCTTCATCGAGGACAAGGAAGCAGGTCTTGCATCAGAAGTGGCCCAAGGTGGGACCAACTTCTCAGGTGGACAAAGACAGCGTTTGGCTATTGCGCGTGCCTTGGCTCGGAAGCCAGAAATCCTCATTTTTGATGACTCTTTCTCAGCCTTGGACTACAAGACAGATCGTGTCCTACGCCAAAAGCTAGCTGAGAAAACAAAATCCATGACCAAGTTAATCGTAGCGCAACGGATTTCTACCATCATGGATGCCGACCTGATATTGGTTTTGGATCAAGGTAAAGTCGTGGGACAAGGCACCCACAAGGAGCTTCTAGCTACCAACGAAGTCTACCAAGAAATTGCCTACTCACAACTATCGAAGGAGGAATTGGAACATGGAAAATAAGAAAATGTCTTTTTGGAAACAGTATAAACCTTTTCTAGCAGGCCTCCAACTCCCTCTCCTAATTGCAGTTGTGGCTGCGGTCATTTCAAGCATCATTACCGTTTACGGGCCAACTAAGATTAAGGAAATTACCAATTTGATTTCAGATGGCTTGATGACGGGGATTGACTTGGTAGCCGTGTCAAACATTGCTGGATTTTTGGTTGTCCTATATGTGTTTGGAACCATCCTTAATTATACACAGGCCTATATCTTTTCAACGAGCATTCAACATTTTTCAAAACGTTTGCGGACAGCAATCGCTGAAAAAATCAATCGCTTGCCACTAGGCTATTTTGACCGTCATTCTCAAGGGGACACCCTTTCGCGCGTGACCAATGATGTGGATACAGCAGCTCAATCTCTCAACCAAAGTCTAGGGACAGTGCTCTCAGCTAGTTTCTTGTTGATTGCTGTTTTGATTACCATGTTTGGGATGAACTGGATTTTAGCACTGGTAACCGTTGTATCAACCCTTGTTGGTTTTGCGGCGGTTTCCGTAATCATGGCCAAGTCACAGGGTTATTTTAAAGCCCAACAAAATAATCTAGCGGCCGTCAATGGTTATGTGGAAGAGATGTACTCTGGCCATAATGTAGTGACCAGCTACAACGCAGTGGACACCTCCAAAGCGAGATTTGCAGGTTTAAACCAAGACTTGCATGATAGTATCTGGAAATCTCAGTTTATCTCTGGTATCATGATGCCAGCCATGTTCTTTGTTGGGAACTTTAGTTATGTCTTAGTCATCATCGTTGGGGCCGCGCTGGCGTTAGAAGGACATATCACTATAGGGATTATTGTAGCCTTTATGGTTTACGTACGGACCTTCTCCCAACCTCTGTCACAGATTGCTCAAGGGATTACGAGCTTGCAACAAGCGAGTGCAGCCATGACTCGTGTATTAGAGTTTCTAGCTGAAGCAGAGATGCAGGATGAATCTCATAAGGACAGACAATTGAGCGACATGAAAGGGGAAGTGGTTTTTGATCACGTGTCCTTTGGCTATACACCAGAGCGCACCATCATCCATGATTTTTCTGCGACAGCTCATGCAGGTCAGAAGGTCGCGATTGTTGGGCCGACTGGAGCTGGTAAGACAACCATTGTCAATCTTTTGATGAAGTTTTATGAGATTGATAAGGGAAGTATCCGTATCGATGGTGTGGATACCAAGGACATGAAGCGTTCGGAAGTACACGATGCCTTTTCAATGGTCTTGCAGGACACTTGGCTCTTTGAAGGAACCATTCGAGAGAACTTGATCTATAATCAGACAGACATCAGTGATGAACGAATGATGGAAGCCAGCAAGGCTGTGGGAATCCACCACTTTATCATGACTTTGCCAGATGGCTACGATACTGTTTTGGATGACACCGTAACCTTGTCTGTTGGACAAAAACAACTTTTGACCATTGCTCGTGCCCTTCTCAAGGATGCACCGCTCTTGATTTTGGATGAAGCGACTTCTTCTGTTGACACACGGACAGAGGAATTGATCCAAAAAGCTATGGACCGTTTGATGGAGGGAAGAACTTCCTTTGTCATCGCCCACCGCTTGTCAACCATCCGTAATGCCGACTTGATTCTTGTCATGAAAGATGGCAATATCATCGAACAAGGCAACCATGAGGAACTGATGGCGCAAGGTGGCTTCTACGCTGACTTGTACAATAGTCAATTTACAGAAGACGAAGCAGAAGAATAAATCAAAAGAAGGCTTGACGGCCTTCTTTTTCTGCACTATACTAGAAGACAAACGTCTCACCAGTAGACAAAAACAAGATAATGAATGAGAAATTTAATGAAAAATTATCAAGAATGGTATCGAAATATCAGCTCCAGACTCACCAGCCATCCCACTCTTTTATTTCTGTTACGCAGTTTCAATCGCTTGATGACAGTCGCCATGCCCCTAGTCTATTTGACCTTGCTAATCACTGCTTACCTGCAGCTAGGACTGGGTCAGCAAGTTGGGGTTTATGTGCTTATTCCTGCATCAGGTTTTGTGATTTTGTCTCTTTTTCGTAAGAAAATCAACCACCCGCGCCCTTATGAAACTTGGGACATCCATCCCTTGCTTGATAAGGATAGTTCGGGACAGTCTATGCCTAGTCGCCATGTCTTTTCTGCAACCATCATCTCCATGGCCTGTCTGCATGCTAGTCTACCTGTTGGATTGGCATGCTTGCTCTTTTCAGTTTTGCTGGGGTTGGTGAGGGTTTTAGGGGGTGTTCATTATCCCAAGGATGTCTTGGTTGGCTATGCTTGTGGTCTGGTGTGGGGATTCCTTTTCTTCCTATTCTGATATGTAAGTCAAGCTAGTCTTACAACCACTTACTGCTTCAAACTGACCACTTGCTTTTTTGCCCTTGTATTCCTAACTTAGCTTTGATATAGTAGAGTCAGAAAGGAGATGTGATGAAGTTACGAATTGAGATTGACGGCAATTTAGAGGAGACTGAAATTGTCATCAAGACACCCACTTTGACAGATGAAATTGCAGACTTGCAACGACTTTTGCAAGAGTCAAAGACTCCGAGGTTGACTTTTTACAAGGGGACAGGTGAATATTATCTAGACCTGTCAGAAATTCTCTTCTTTGAAACAGAAGGGAGCAAGATTTACGCTCATACCCAGAAGGAAGCCTATGAGGTTCGCCTCAAGCTCTATGAGTTGGAGTCCATCTTGCCTCGCTATTTTAGCCGAGTATCCAAGTCAACGATCACAAACATCCGTCAGATATACTCGGTGGACAAGTCCTTTTCAGGAACGGGCACCATTTCCTTTTATCAGACGCACAAGGAGGTTCATGTCTCGCGGCATTACCAATCCCTCCTAAAAGAAAATTTAAGAAACATGAGGTAAAAAAGATGAAAAAGAAAGCATTTGGTATTGTTTTATTGGTTCTAGCAGCTTGGATCTTGCTGCAAGGAAATTTTGGTATTCCTTCTTTGGATGGTAAAATATGGCCTTTGATTGGTATCGCCTTTTTTGCCTACCAGTCAGTTGAAGCTTTGCTTCGTCGTCACCTGACATCGGCAGTTTTTACCGCTCTAGTAGCCTTAATGATTGCAAATCATTTTTATAACATTTTGCCAATCCCAAACCAGTCTTTGTTTTGGGCTAGCATCTTAGCAGTGCTAGGTGTCGGCTATCTCACTCACTCAAGTAAGTTTTGGTATGGCAAAAAATGGTGGTACAGTGGTGAGCGAACAGTCATCACGGATAAGGAAGTCGCTTTTGGTAGTGGAACCTTTTATAAACAAGATCAAGATCTTGTAGATGACCAAGTGGAAGTCGCTTTTGGTGACGCAAAAATCTACTATGATAACGCAGAGATGTTAGGTGATTTTGCCACTCTGAATATCGAAGTGGCTTTTGGTAATGCAACTGTCTATGTTCCACAACACTGGCGTGTAGACTTGAAAGTAGAAACATCCTTTGGTGCAGCCAAGGCGGACGCTCCTGTAGCGCCGACTAACAAAACCTTGATTATCCGTGGAGAAGTCGCTTTTGGTAAACTTGGTGTTGTCTATGTCAAATAAAAAAATATTTTAATTCTCTTGATAAATTCAAGAAAGTGTGATAACATAGTACGGTATGTGGTGCTAGCACATCCGCTATATTAGATCTAATAGGAGGAAAACATAATGGCTAAAGTATGTTACTTTACAGGTCGTAAGACTGTATCAGGAAACAACCGTTCACACGCGATGAACCAAACAAAACGTGCCGTAAAACCAAACCTTCAAAAAGTTACTGTTCTTATCGATGGTAAACCTAAAAAAGTTTGGGCTTCAGCTCGTGCTTTGAAATCAGGTAAAGTTGAACGCGTTTAATAAAAATGAAAAGGCCGCTTAGGTCTTTTTCTTTTGCTCGATAGATAAAACCATTTGAAAAATAGAGCAAATATCTGCCGATACAGCATTCTGCTTTTACACTTGGAATGAAATATGATAAAATAGAGTATCAACTAGTTGAGGTAAAAAAAATGACTGTAAAAATTAATACAAAAGATGGTCAAATCGAACTGACAGATGAAGTGATTGCAACCGTTGTAGGTGGTGCAGCAACTGAGATTTTTGGTGTGGTCGGTATGGCTAG
>CAJPRB010000131.1:0-4890 GCA_905372925.1 uncultured Streptococcus sp. | reverse complement strand
CTGCATCTATCGATGGCGTGGTTGTCAACGACGTAGCTCCAAAAGACCGTGACATTGCCATGGTATTCCAAAACTACGCTCTTTACCCACACATGACTGTATATGACAACATGGCTTTCGGTTTGAAATTGCGTAAGTACAGCAAGGAAGACATCGACAAACGTGTTCAAGAAGCAGCAGCAATCCTTGGTTTGAAAGAATTCTTGGATCGTAAACCAGCTGACCTTTCAGGTGGTCAACGTCAACGTGTTGCCATGGGTCGTGCGATCGTCCGTGATGCAAAAGTATTCTTGATGGACGAACCTTTGTCAAACTTGGATGCTAAACTTCGTGTATCTATGCGTGCTGAAATCGCGAAGATTCACCGTCGTATCGGAGCTACAACTATCTACGTAACCCACGACCAAACAGAAGCGATGACACTTGCAGACCGTATCGTTATCATGTCAGCAACTAAGAACCCTGCTGGTACAGGTACTATCGGACGTGTTGAACAAATCGGTACTCCTCAAGAAGTTTACAAAAACCCAGTTAACAAGTTTGTAGCAGGATTCATCGGAAGTCCAGCTATGAACTTCATCAATGTGAAATTAGAAGGCAACGAAATTGTTTCTGACGGTTTCCGCTTGAAAGTTCCAGAAGGAGCTTTGAAAGTTCTTCGTGAAAAAGGCTACGAAGGAAAAGAATTGATCTTCGGTATTCGTCCAGAAGATGTGAATGCAGAACCTGCTTTCCTTGAAACATTCCCAGAATCAGTTGTAAAAGCAACTATTTCTGTATCAGAATTACTTGGTTCAGAATCTCACCTTTACTGCCAAGTTGGTAAAGATGAATTTGTTGCCAAAGTGGATGCTCGTGACTACTTGCAAACAGGTGCAACAGTTGAACTTGGATTTGACTTGAACAAAGCACACTTCTTCGACGTAGAAACTGAAAAAACAGTTTACTAAGATAAATAAAATAACAAAGCACTGCAGAGTCTCTCTTGCAGTGTTTTTCTTTTAATTGCTTAGGCTAGGCATGAAAACAGGCTTTTCTAGTTTTAATATTCTTAAAAAAGTGATAAAATGGTAGGAAGAATTGGAGAGAATAGATGCCGAAAGAAGTGAATTTGACGGGCGATGAGGTTGTCGCTTTAACGAGAGAATATTTAACAAAGGAAGACGTTGCTTTTGTACAAAAAGCATTGATTTACGCAGTTGATTGTCATAGTGGGCAGTTTCGCAAATCAGGTGAGCCCTATATTATCCATCCCATTCAGGTAGCAGGAATTCTAGCTAAGCTCAAGCTGGATGCCGTAACAGTTGCCTGTGGTTTTTTGCATGACGTGGTTGAGGACACAGAGGCGACACTGGATGACTTGGAGCGGGAGTTTGGCCATGATGTTCGGATTATCGTTGATGGAGTGACTAAGCTTGGTAAGGTTGAGTACAAATCAATTGAGGAACAATTGGCTGAAAATCACCGCAAGATGCTTATGGCCATGTCTGAGGATATCCGTGTTATCTTGGTTAAATTATCGGACCGTTTGCACAATATGCGGACTCTCAAACACCTGCGAAAGGACAAGCAAGAACGGATCTCCAGAGAAACCATGGAAATCTATGCTCCACTTGCTCATCGTCTGGGGATTTCCAGCGTCAAGTGGGAGTTGGAAGACTTGTCCTTCCGATATCTCAACCCAACTGAGTTTTACAAAATCACTCACATGATGAAGGAAAAACGCAGAGAGCGTGAGGCTTTGGTCGATGAAGTCGTGACAAAGTTAGAGGAATACACTTCCGAACGCAATCTAAAAGGGAAAATCTATGGCCGTCCCAAGCATATCTACTCTATCTATCGCAAGATGCAGGATAAGAAGAAACGCTTTGAGGAAATTTATGACCTGATTGCCATTCGCTGTATCTTAGATACCCAGAGTGATGTTTACGCCATGTTGGGTTATGTGCATGAGCTGTGGAAACCCATGCCAGGTCGCTTCAAAGACTATATCGCTAACCGCAAGGCCAACGGTTACCAGTCTATCCATACGACCGTCTATGGACCAAAAGGGCCGATTGAATTCCAGATTCGTACCAAAGAAATGCACGAGGTTGCTGAGTACGGGGTTGCGGCTCACTGGGCTTATAAGAAAGGCATTAAAGGGCAGGTCAACAGCAAGGAATCTGCTATTGGAATGAACTGGATCAAGGAGATGATGGAGCTCCAAGACCAGGCTGACGATGCCAAGGAATTTGTCGAGTCTGTTAAGGAAGAGTATCTGGCGGAGGAGATTTACGTCTTTACCCCAGATGGTGCAGTTCGATCCCTTCCAAAAGATTCAGGCCCGATCGACTTTGCCTATGAAATCCATACGAAGGTCGGTGAAAAAGCAACTGGTGCTAAGGTCAATGGCCGTATGGTTCCTCTGACAACTAAGCTCAAAACTGGAGATCAGGTCGAAATTGTAACCAACCCCAACTCTTTTGGCCCGAGTCGTGACTGGCTCAACATGGTTAAGACCAGCAAGGCACGTAACAAGATTCGTCAGTTCTTTAAAAACCAAGACAAGGAATTGTCTGTTAATAAGGGACGCGAACTGCTGATTAATCAGCTTCAAGAGAATGGCTATGTGGCTAATAAGTATATGGACAAGCGGCACATGGACCAAGTCCTTCAAAAGACCAGCTACAAGACAGAAGACTCCCTCTTTGCTGCTATCGGTTTTGGAGAAATCAGTGCTATTACCGTCTTTAACCGTCTGACTGAAAAGGAACGCCGTGAGGAGGAACGTGCCAAAGCTAGGGCAGAGGCTGATGAGTTAGTTAAGGGTGGCGAGGTTAAGGTTGAGAATAAGGAGAAGCTCAAGGTCAAGCATGAGGGCGGTGTGGTGATTGAAGGTGCTTCAGGTCTCCTAGTACGGATTGCTAAGTGTTGCAATCCCGTTCCTGGTGATGACATTGTTGGCTATATTACCAAGGGTCGTGGTGTGGCCATTCACCGTGTGGACTGTATGAACCTTCGCGCCCAAGAAAACTACGAACAACGTCTCCTTGATGTGGAATGGGAAGATCAATTCTCAAGCAAGGAATATATTGCCCACATCGATATCTACGGCCTCAACCGTACAGGTCTCTTAAATGATGTTTTGCAAGTTCTTTCCAACACAACTAAGAATATCTCAACCGTTAATGCCCAACCAACTAAGGATATGAAATTTGCCAATATCCATGTCTCCTTTGGCATCTCAAACCTCTCAACTCTAACGACAGTAGTTGATAAGATTAAAAGTGTGCCAGAAGTCTACTCTGTCAAACGAACCAATGGCTAAGATCTAGAAAGGATTTTTATGAAAATCATCATTCAACGAGTTAAGAAAGCTCAAGTGAGTATTGAAGGTCAGGTTCAGGGAAAAATCAATCAGGGGCTCTTATTGTTGGTCGGAGTAGGACCAGAGGACCAAGAGGAAGATTTGGACTATTCTGTGAGAAAGCTCGTCAACATGCGGATTTTTTCTG
The DNA here is from genome assembly GCA_905372925.1 of uncultured Streptococcus sp. Lineage (GTDB taxonomy): Bacteria > Bacillota > Bacilli > Lactobacillales > Streptococcaceae > Streptococcus. The sequence continues at coordinate 1,393 of CAJPRB010000131.1, read as the reverse complement.
ATGCAGAAGGCAAGATGAATCTGTCTGTCAAGGATATCAAGGGGGAAATCCTTTCTATTTCCCAGTTTACCCTCTTTGCGGATACTAAGAAGGGCAATCGTCCAGCCTTTACAGGTGCAGCTAAGCCGGATATGGCAACTGCCTTTTATGAGGCTTTCAATCAAAAGCTAGCGCAAGCAGTGCCCGTTCAGACAGGTATCTTTGGAGCAGATATGCAGGTTGAACTGGTCAATGACGGACCAGTCACCATCATTCTTGATACTAAAAATAGATAAGAAAACCAAGCCCAGCTGGCTTGGTTTTTGTTTATAGACACTCCCAGAAAGAGATGTGTTTGTCGTAAAAGTCTGGATAGTTTTCTCTTATGTGGCTAGCCATTATATAATAAAAAGTAGAATGACAAGAAGTAACGATTGGCATAAGAGAGGAAAATCGCTGATAACTGGTGAAGACTAAAAGGATCAATAACAGAAGATCAACTGAGAGAATTCCTAAGTAGTAGAGGCGAATTTTTTTGTTAATCTGAGGATAAATCTCAGCGAATTGATTTTTGAGTCGGACAACCAAGCGAAATAGCAGTAGTCCCTGAGCAAGGATGAAAATAAAGCAAAAAATCAGACCTCTCTCCAAAGAAAATTCGTATCGGGGTCTGAAAGTTACCAATAGTAGCAAATCGCAGAGTACAATGGCTGCAAAATGGATTCTAAAGAGCTTTTTCATAAGATGACCTCCCTCTTTTATCTAGCTTCATTCTACACCAAATGAATGGGACTTACAACTAAAATGACAAAAAATCCCTGAAATGAACTTCTTTCAAGGATAAGGGCTTAGTTGATTTTTTCGACATAGAGTTGTTTGGCGATATCCATACTAACTTGGAGGTCTTCACCTTTGTTGACCAGTGTAAAGGTATTGGAAAAATTATCAAACTGCTTGACTTGGAGTTGGTCACCGATATGAATCTCATGCTTTTCTAAGTATTTGAGTAGATCAAAGCTATCGTGAACCCGAGTCAGGAGGTAGGTTCCAGCTTCCTTGGTCTCTGCTAGTGGTAAGCTATTGATTTCGACCAAGAGCTCTCCCTTGGCTGGGATGGTTCCTCCGTGGGGACAGGTTTGAGGGAAACCCAGCAGTTTATCCAGTCTTTCTACGAAGAGGTCAGAGACAGTGTGCTCTAGGACCTCAGCTTCCTCGTGGATCTGGTCACTGGTATAGTCGAGATGGTGGACTAGAAAGACTTCAATCAACCGGTGTTTGCGATAGAGCTCAGAGACCAGTTCGAGGCCGATATCTGTCAATAGATAGCCGTTCTCCTTGTCCTTGAGAATGAGATTTTCACTTTTCATGCGTTTGATCATCTCTGTTACGGCAGGTGGAGAGACCTGCATACGGG
>CAJPRB010000130.1:0-4928 GCA_905372925.1 uncultured Streptococcus sp. | reverse complement strand
GCTTTGTTCATTATGGTATAATAGGTTTATGGATAAAAAATATGAAAAAATTTCCCAAGATTTGGGAGTAACGTTAAAGCAAATTGATACCGTTCTAAGTTTGACGGCTGAAGGGGCGACTATTCCTTTCATCGCGCGTTACCGGAAGGACATGACTGGTAGTCTGGATGAGGTAGCGATTAAGGCCATTATCGACTTGGATAAAAGTTTGACAAATCTCAACGATCGTAAAGAAGCTGTCTTGGCTAAGATTCAAGAACAAGGCAAGCTAACTAAGGAATTGGAAGCAGCTATTTTGGCAGCTGAAAAATTAGCAGACGTTGAAGAACTATACCTACCTTACAAGGAAAAGCGTCGGACCAAGGCAACTATTGCCCGTGAAGCTGGACTCTTTCCTCTCGCACGCTTGATTTTGCAGAATGTAGCTGACTTAGAGAAAGAGGCCGAGAAGTATGTCTGTGAAGGATTTGCGACTGGTCAAGAAGCCTTGGCTGGGGCAGTTGATATTTTGGTAGAAGCCTTATCGGAAGATGTGACCTTGCGCTCACTGACCTATCAGGAAGTGCTGAGACACTCTAAAATCACCTCGCAAGTCAAGGATGAAAGTCTCGATGAAAAACAAGTCTTTCAGATATATTACGATTTCTCAGAGACAGTTGGCAACATGCAGGGCTATCGTACCTTGGCCCTCAACCGTGGGGAGAAGCTAGGCGTCTTAAAAGTCGGTTTTGAACATGCGACAGATCGTATCCTAGCTTTCTTTGCTGCTCGTTTCAAGGTGAAAAATGCCTATATTGATGAAGTTGTCCAGCAATCTGTTAAGAAAAAGGTCTTGCCTGCTATCGAGCGCCGTATTCGGACAGAATTGACTGAGAAAGCAGAAGAAGGGGCTATCCAACTCTTTTCAGACAATCTGCGCAATCTCCTCTTGGTTGCTCCGCTGAAAGGGCGCGTGGTTCTAGGCTTTGACCCTGCCTTTCGTACAGGTGCCAAGCTAGCTGTCGTTGATGCGACAGGGAAAATGCTGACGACTCAGGTCATTTATCCTGTCAAACCAGCATCAGCTCGTCAAATCGAAGAAGCAAAGAAAGATTTGGCAGATTTGATTGGTCAGTATGGCGTAGAAATTATTGCTATCGGAAATGGGACGGCCAGTCGTGAAAGTGAAGCCTTTGTGGCGGAAGTTCTGAAAGATTTCCCTGAAGTCAGCTATGTTATCGTCAATGAGAGCGGTGCTTCTGTATACTCTGCTAGCGACCTTGCTCGTCAGGAATTTCCAGAATTAACCGTTGAAAAACGATCGGCTATCTCTATCGCCCGTCGTTTGCAGGACCCCCTTGCTGAATTGGTTAAAATTGATCCTAAGTCAATTGGTGTCGGGCAATACCAGCACGATGTCAGTCAGAAGAAACTGTCTGAAAGTCTGGACTTTGTCGTCAATACCGTAGTCAACCAAGTTGGTGTCAATGTCAATACAGCCAGCCCAGCTCTTCTTTCCCACGTAGCTGGACTCAATAAAACCATCTCTGAAAATATTGTCAAATACCGAGAGGAAGAAGGAAAAATCACTTCACGCGCTCAAATCAAGAAGGTTCCTCGTCTGGGTGCCAAAGCCTTTGAACAGGCTGCAGGTTTCCTCCGTATCCCGGAAAGTAGCAATATCCTCGATAATACAGGAGTTCACCCAGAGAACTACACTGCGGTTAAGGAACTCTTCAAACGCTTGGATATCAAGAATCTAAACGAAGAAGCCCAAAATAAGCTTAAGTCCCTTTCAGTCAAGGAAATGGCGCAAGAGCTAGAACTTGGACCAGAAACTCTTAAAGATATTATTGCTGACCTCCTAAAACCAGGTCGTGATTTCCGTGACTCTTTTGATGCACCTGTGCTCCGTCAGGATGTCTTAGATATTAAGGATTTAAAAGTCGGCCAGAAGCTGGAAGGTGTGGTGCGTAATGTCGTTGACTTCGGTGCCTTCGTTGATATCGGGATACACGAGGACGGCTTGATTCATATTTCCCATATGAGTCGTAAATTTATCAAACATCCCAGCCAAGTGGTGTCAGTCGGAGATTTGGTAACGGTTTGGGTCAAGAAAATCGATACTGAACGTGAAAAAGTTAATCTGTCGCTCTTAGCTCCAGATGAATCTGACTGAGTATGTTAAGTCTGTTTCCCTAGAAGACTTTGGTAGACCTTTCACGCACCAAGCTCAGTGGAATTCTCGTCTGCGAACGACAGGTGGACGATTTTTCCCCAAGGATGGTCATTTGGATTTTAATCCCAAGGTTTATAACGAACTAGGATTGGAAGTCTTTCGCAAAATCGTACGTCATGAACTCTGTCACTACCACCTTTATTTTCAGAAAAAGGGTTATCGACATAAGGATCTAGATTTTAAGGAACTTTTGAAAGAAGTGGATGGACTGCGCTTTGTACCACCTTTGAGAGCCCAAAGTAGTTACCTAGTCTATCAGTGTCAATCCTGCCAGCAATCCTATCAACGAAAGAGGAAGATTGACACGAAACGCTATCGCTGTGGCATCTGCCGTGGCAAACTCGTCATTTTAAATCGGCCTAAGGACTGATGTTGATAGTTTTGATTCATGCTATACTACTTGTAAGAATACCGAAAGAGGAAACAATCATGAATACAAAATTTTATAAAATGAGACGAAATCGCATGGTATCGGGAGTTTTAGCTGGTCTATCAGACAAGTGGAATTTTGATGTAACCTTAGTCCGCTTTCTCTTTGCCATTTTTACCATATCAAATTTTGGAGTCGGTGTGATTATTTACATCATCCTCGCCTCTATCCTGCCAACTAAGGAAGAAATCGAAGCCGAAATGTACGGAACAGGACCACGCAAACGCAAGGAAGCCCAAGCCATTGAAGACAATGATGGCTGGTTTTGGTGAGATTTAACAGTAAATATTTATTATTTGCACTATGATACTTAAAAGAAGTAGCATAAATGATTGAAAATCCCTTGTGGCTAAATAACCACAAGGGATTTTGGTATTTAATTATATTCTGTTTCGTCTTTAGAAAGACGAATTACCTGATCAGCCATTTTCCAAATACTAGGATTGTGAGTTGCGATGATAATTGTTCTATTAGCATTACGAAGTTCAAGGAGAATTTCCATAATTTCCTTGGAATTTTTGGGGTCTAGCGAGGCGGTAGGCTCATCAGCTAGAATTAAGGGAGGGTCTTTCAGGATAATCTTAGCAAGTGCTACGCGTTGAGCTTCACCACCAGATAATTCATAGATGTTTTGGTTGAGACTTAGATAATCCAGTCTGACAGCTTGCAGTGCTTGAAGAAGAAGTCTCTCTTTCTCTTGTTTTTTGTTTTTCTTTTTACCAATCAGTCCTAGCTCAAGGTTTTCTCGGATGGTCTGACTTTCTAATAGTCCAAAATTCTGGAAGAGATAACCTAGTTCGTTACGATAAAATTCCTCATTTTTTAGTGAAGTCAAAGACTTTCCTTTGTAAACTATTTCTCCTTTATCGAAAGTCTCTAGTTTTGCAAGCATATTGAGCAAAGTGGTTTTTCCACAACCACTGTCTCCTATCAAAGCATACACCATACCACTTTGAAAATTCAGATTCAAGTCTGAAAAAATAATACGAGAACCAAATTGTTTCCAAATATGTTGCAATTCAATCATACTATCCTCCTTTGATAATGCTAGCATAAGTTTTAGTTTCCTTTTTATCACAAATTTTTAATAGAAGAATAGCTAAACTTGAAAAGCTGAGAAATAGAAACAGCGTAATCCATAAATTCTTAGAGATATATAGTGCTATACTACTTCCAATGAAGAGAGCTGCTATTTGAGAAGTGATATATCTATTGTGTAATTCAAAGAAATAATAGCCTGCTATTTTTTTCAAGAATATGGTTTTGCGAAAGGCTTCAAAATAGAGCAGATTTAAACTTGTAAACAGCAAAATTGAAGTCAAAATAGCAAACATAGCACTCGCTAAGTTACTAAAAATTTCGATTTTAATTTTTTGATTTAACTGGAGATAGGTTTCCCTAGCTGACGATAGCCCTGAGACCATTTGATCAAGTTGATAGTGTTTCAAAAGTTCTTGTGTCTGGTGGAGGTCTGTAAAATAGAGATATTCTAGATTTCTAAACCAGAAGATGGAGGAAGCCTTACCAAGTGCTTTAGGAGAAAGCACAAGAAAGATGGGATTTGATAACCATTGATCATAAGCGATATGGGTGGTATTATAAATGAATACATCTTTTTTTTGATCAGTATAAGTTATACTAACTTCGACTCTATGCTTTGTATCACTACTGTATAATTGATTAGTTAAATCTTCTTGTATGTTTTGTTTTATTTGTTCCTCATTTTTCTTTTGTTCTTGAGGTAGTATTACAAGAACCTGTCCATCTTTTAGATTATTGATTTTTTTAAAGGTTTCTGATGTTAACTCTATACCTTCTTTTTTGAAGTAGTCAGGTGTTACATAGAGAATATTTTTCCCTTCCAAGTCATAGGGATTTTGTTCAGAATCATTATGAGTTGAAAGAGAATGTTTTATAGCTTGAATAGCGAGATTATGTTTGACTAGAAAGGCATTTCCATTTTCTAAAGAATATTGAATAAAGTCAAACCATTTATCAGCATTTGTCTGCAGTTCATCTAAATTTTTCATCTGACTGGAACGCCCTGTTTTAAGAGTAACAACATTGGAGCGTTGTTCCCAAGTAGCTTGTCCAGCCTCATTTTTCTCAAGTATATGATAGTAAGTAGACATACGTCCAAATCCTACAATAACCAGTAGAATGGCAAGTACCTGACCAAAGTAGAGAATGCGTAGAATTGACTTGATTGGTAATTTTCCTTTGATGATAGAGAGGAGATGAACTTTTTTTAAAGAAATGGTAAAAAGAAAGGCAATTAGA
>CAJPRB010000129.1:0-4974 GCA_905372925.1 uncultured Streptococcus sp. | reverse complement strand
CCAGCGTCTTTAGGCGCTGGCTGGTAATTTGGGCTTATAGCCCTGGTGCAAACCACCCGTTAGACGGGTGGTTATAATTGTTCAAGAATTAAGCAAGTATGTTCTCTCTTAATACATCGATTCATCACAATGTCATCGCATTCTCCAGCACGCAGGATTTCTTCCGCTTCTAGATTTTCAAGTCCTAATTGCGCCCAAAAAATCTTGGCATCAGCCTTGAGAAAATCACGCGCCACATCTGGCAAAAACTCTCTACGACGGTAAACATTGACAATATCTACAGGAAAAGGAATCTCAGCTAGACTCGCATAAGCCTTTTCTCCCAGGATTTCCCCACCTGCAGCCTTGGGATTAACTGGAATGATTTTATAGCCTCGAGCCTGCATTTCCTTAGTCACTCGATTGCTAGTTGTTTCCTCACGATCGGACAAGCCCACTACCGCTAACGTTTTACTGGTTGCCAGATACTGACGGATCACACCATCACTTGGATTGATAAATTCTTGACTCATAGAATTCCTCCTTTTTTCTCAGTATAGCACATTTTGAAAAGGCTTGCAGATTTTGACTATAAAAATCTCCTAGCAAGAAAAGAAACCTGCTAGGAATTCTGTCTACTTCAAGTGAAAGATTAAATCTTTTTCTCAATGCTAAACAAAGGAGAAAGAGGACGTTTTTCGTGGATACGGATAATAGCATCGCCTAGAAGATGAGCAATCGAAATTTGTTCAATCTTATCAATCAAACGCTCTTCTGGTAGGTAGATAGTATCCAAAACAACCAACTTCTTAATAGCTGATTTTTGGATATTGTCCATAGCTGGCCCAGAAAGAACTGGGTGCGTACAGCTTGCGTAAACTTCAACAGCACCTGCTTCAGCAAGAGCATCCGCCGCATGACAAATAGTTCCAGCTGTATCGATCATATCGTCAATCAAGATACAAGTCTTACCTTCTACCTTACCAATGATGTTCATCACTTCACTGGTATTCATCTTGTCTACACTACGGCGTTTGTCAATAATCGCAATCGGAGTTTTCAAAAACTCTGCCAATTTACGAGCACGAGTCACCCCACCATGGTCTGGACTGACAACCACGTAGTCAGAGCCGACCATGCCACGACGTTCAAAATAGTCCGCAATCAATGGAGCACCCATCAAGTGATCTACAGGAATATCAAAGAATCCCTGAATCTGTGCAGCGTGCAAATCAATCGTCAACAAACGATCCACTCCAGCCACTTCTAGCATATTGGCAACGAGTTTTGAAGTGATTGGCTCACGCGCTCTTGCTTTTCTATCCTGACGTGCATAGCCATAGTAAGGCATGACAACGTTGACAGATTCTGCACTGGCACGCTTCAAGGCATCTACCATGATCAAAATCTCGAGCAGATTGTCATTTACAGGTGAGCTAGTTGATTGTAGGATAAAGACGTGTTTCCCACGGATTGATTCTTCGATATTGACCTGAATCTCCCCATCTGAAAATTGGCGAACACTTGATTTCCCCAACTCTATCCCAATCTCTTGCGCCACACGCTCTGCCAATTCTCTATTAGAAGAAAGGGCAAACAGCTTTAAATCAGAAAAAGACATGATTTCCTCCGGTATTTATGTATCACTTGTTTTTTACACAACATTTTCCATTTACCATTGTAGCGCTTTTTCCTTTATTTTTCAATCAAAAATAAAACAAGAGCAAACATTTATACCCTTGTTTTTTACTGTTTTATATTAGCTATATTAAAATTAAAAATCCTACATTTTAACAATCGATTTTATGCTAGGATGAAATTTTTTCGAGACAAAGTTAGTATACTTCTCTCATACTTCCTGTATCCACATCATAGACAGCACCTGAAATAACCACATCATCAGGAATCAGTGGAGATTCTCTAAGCAACTGCATATCCTCTCTCACACTCTCTTCAACATCCTGGAATGGTAAAAAATCTTTACCAGACACATCAACCCCGAGCTCGTGCTTCAAATGCTCTTGAAAAGACTCATTTTGAAAGGTTTGAGCTCCACAGTCTGTATGATGAAGTACCACAATTTCACGTGTGCCCATTTGTTGCTGGGAAATCACCAGAGAACGAATCATGTCCTCAGTTACTCTACCGCCAGCATTCCGCAAGATATGGGCATCCCCAAGTGCCAGACCCAGAGCTTGCGCGACGTGTAGCCGTGAGTCCATACAGGTCACAATTGCTACTCTTGTTTTCGGCTTAAGTGGCAGATTTAATTTCCCATGAAGGGCAACATAAGCCTGATTGGCTTGCATAAACTGTTCAAAATACGACACGATTTCCCCCTTAAAAATTTGATCATCAAATATTTCTCCTATCTTATCATTTTTAAGAGGATTTGTCACGGATTAAGCAAAGACCAGTTTCAGAACTTCCTGAATCGTTGTCACACCAATGACCTCAATTTCTTTGGGTGGAGTGATTCCTGTCAAGGAATTCTTGGGTACATAAATCTTGGTAAAGCCCAGTTTTGCCGCTTCATTGATGCGTTGCTCGATACGATTGACACGTCGAATCTCTCCGGTCAAGCCTAACTCTCCTACAAAACATTCCTGAGGATTGGTAGGCTTGTCTTTGTAGCTCGAAGCAATGGCAACCGCAACAGCCAAGTCAATCGCAGGTTCATCCAATTTGACACCACCAGCTGATTTGAGGTAGGCGTCCTGATTTTGAAGAAGGAGCCCTGCTCGTTTTTCCAAAACAGCCATAATCAAACTCGCACGATTGAAATCAAGTCCTGTCGTCGTGCGTTTAGCATTTCCAAACATGGTTGGTGTTACCAAAGCCTGAACCTCCGCCAAAATCGGACGGGTTCCTTCCATAGTTACCACGATTGATGAACCAGTGGCCCCATCCAAACGCTCTTCTAGGAAAACTTGACTCGGATTGAGCACCTCAACCAATCCACCCGACTGCATCTCAAAAATGCCAATCTCATTAGTGGAACCAAAACGGTTTTTGACTGCCCTCAAAATACGGAAGGTATGGTGACGCTCCCCTTCAAAGTAAAGCACCGTATCCACCATATGTTCCAACATACGCGGACCCGCCAAGGTTCCTTCCTTGGTCACATGCCCTACGATAAAGATGGCAATGTTATTAGTCTTAGCCAGTTGCATAAGTTCAGCTGTCACCTCACGCACCTGAGAAACAGACCCCTGCACCCCTGAAATCTCAGGAGACATAATGGTCTGAATAGAGTCAATAATGAGAAAGTCTGGTTGGATGCGCTCCACCTCAGCACGAACACTCTGCATATTGGTCTCTGCGTAGAGATAAAACTCGCTATCAATATCACCCAAGCGGTCTGCACGGATTTTAATCTGCTGGGCAGACTCCTCCCCGCTGACATAGAGAACAGTCCCCACTTGAGACAACTGAGTCGATACTTGTAAGAGAAGGGTTGATTTCCCAATCCCTGGATCCCCACCGATGAGAACAAGACTTCCTGGTACTACTCCGCCTCCAAGCACACGGTTGAATTCCTCCATCTCCGTCTTTGTTCGATTGACATTGATAGAGGTTACCTCAGCCAGTTTCATGGGCTTGGTTTTCTCACCTGTCAAAGACACACGCGCATTCTTGACCTCGGCAACTTCAACTTCCTCAACAAAAGAAGACCAAGATCCACAGTTAGGACAACGTCCTAGATACTTAGGTGAATTATATTCACAATTTTGACACACAAATGTCGCTTTTTTCTTTGCGATAATAAACCTCTTTCTAAATCTCTACCTCACACTCAATCACTTGGCAAAAATCAATTTTTTCATTAGATACAAACTGGCGCATGAGCATTCGATGAGTGATAACTACCACAGTTTGATGTTCTCGATACTTAGCCATGCATTCTAGAAAACGAGACTTCATCTCCGCAGCTGTCTCATATTGAATAGGGGCATTGGGGAGCAACTCTCCATTGTTTTCTAAAAACAGACATCTAGCTCTTTCAAAGTTTTCCATTCCTGTTTCATAGACCTGCCATTCGTGTAACAAGGGCTCCACCCTCAAAGGAAGGCCAGTAGCACAAGCTACATAAGAAGCCGTTTCTAAAGCTCTCGTTACTGCTGAAGTCACTAGTAGATTAGCCGATTGTAGCAAAGGATTTTGCCAAAGTTCCTGAGCTTGTTGTCGTCCCTTCTCAGATAAGGGGGCCAAGTCCATTCCAAAACCTGTATAAAAACGCTCTTCTAGTTCATGATAATCTGGCTCCCCATGACGTACAAAGATAATCTTCATCCTAGTGCCCAGTCGATCCAAATCCACCAGTCCGCAAGCCATCAGCTGCATCTCCATCTGCGATTAAGAAAGGCGCAAAGACAGCCTGAACCACACGTTCCCCAACTTCAAGAACCACTTCCTGATCAGTAATGTTTTTCATCTGCGCAAAGATATGTCCTTCATTTCCAGGATTTCCATAATAATCCCCATCAATGACCCCCACAGAGTTGATCAAGACCAGACCCTTCTTACGAGGATTTGAAGAACGGTCATAGAGATAGAGCACTTCTGTCGGCTGCATATAGGCCTTAACACCTGTTGGAACTAAGACAATCTCGCCTGGAGCAATCACCGTACGTTCTGCTACCTTTAAGTCGTAACCTGCTGCATGCGCTGTCTCACGCTTAGGCAATAAATTTTCGTCTGTAAAACTCGAAACCAACTCGAAACCACGAATTTTCATATTTTTCTCTTTTCTATTATCATTTATTCTAGGCTATTTTATCTTATTTATTCGAAAAAAGCACGAAAAAAGAGCACACAACAGCTTATGAAGATACGATAATTTACACTGTTTCACAATACGTTGAAATTTAGAGCTTTAAAGCGAGAGCAAAGTTGACTTTTTACATCGTTTTACAGACATTTACGACATTTTTGCCCCTTTTTTGCCCCTTTTACAAACAAAAAAACCGCAAGCTATGGCCTGCGGTTGGTGTA
>CAJPRB010000128.1:0-4980 GCA_905372925.1 uncultured Streptococcus sp. | reverse complement strand
CTTTGGCCTATCGGGTCCTGCTGCTCTACGTATGTCCAGCTTTGTCAGGATAGCCTTGCACAAAAAATTCCGCTAAGCGTTCTGGCAACAAGGTTCTTAAGGCATTTTTCAAGGATTTTTCACGGTTTTCTTCTAAAAATGTCATCAAATAGCTATCAGAAAGTTGAGGCAAGACATCCAAAGAAAGGACTTCCCCACCCTTGACAAAGCTGGACATACGTAGAGCAGCAGGACCCGATAGGCCAAAGTGGGTAAAGAGCAGGTCGTGGGTGAAAACATGCTTGCCATAACTTAAGGTCACATCGTCTAGTGAAATCCCCTGAAGCGCTTTGTGTGGAAAATCTGTCAACAATGGACTTTCAGCGGCCTCAAGCTCGGTAATGGTATGTTTAAAATGACGGGCAATCTCATGACCAAAACCAGTCGAGCCTGTAGAAGGATAAGATTTACCACCTGTTGTGACAATCAGTTTATCACAAGTGAAGGTTTGATCTGCAGACTTCAGGACAAACTGGTTATCTACCTTTTTAACCGAAACAATCTCTGTTTGAGTAGCGACTTGACCACTGAGTTCAGTGATTTTCTTTTCCAAAGCTTCGATAATGGTCCGAGACTTGTCGCTAGCTGGAAAGACGCGGCCATGGTCCTCAATCTTGAGTTTAACACCATTTTCCGTGAAAAAGTTGATAATATCATGATTATCAAACTGGGAAAAGACACTATATAGAAAGCGTCCATTTCCAGGGATGCCAGCTAGTAGGTCATCTAGAGTCCCATTGTTAGTTACATTGCAACGGCCACCACCAGTACCAGCTAATTTTTTTCCGAGTTTCCGATTTTTTTCGATGAGAAGGGTTTTCTGACCATAAAAGCTACTGGAAATCGTAGCCATCATGCCGGCAGGACCTCCACCGATGACAATAGTATCAAAATGTTTCATAGCTCTATTGTACCACAAAAAACAAGAGATGCTTGGCATCTCTTGTTGCTCATGATCTTAGTTGATTTCATATCCCATCAACAAACCGCCATCTTCTGCATAGAAACTACAAAGTCCAGAAGTTGGAAGAATTTTAATTTTAGCTTGTGGGAATGTTTCCAGCAAGCGTTCTGACAATTGCTGACAGAATTTTTCATTGCTGCGATGAGCCATGACGATACGACCACCAGCATAACCAGCTTTGATGAGTTCTTCATAGGCTGCTTGAAGGGATTTTTTTGCTCCACGAGCTTTTTGTAGCAATTCTAGAGTTCCAGTTTCACTTGCTTCCCCGACCATACGGATGTTGAGAAGACCAACGACCGTGCCGATAAGTTTACTCAAACGACCATTTTTCACCAAGTTATCAACTTTAGCGAGGACAAAGAGCAACTTTGTTTTTTCTTGGTAGGCTGTGATAGCTTCAACAACTTCTTCAAAAGATAATCCTTGGTCAATCAAATCATTGATTTTTTCGACAATCAAATCAACTTCCCCACCTGCAGATAAACTATCGATCACATGAATCTGAGTGTCAGGGTGTTCTTCGAGGTAAATGTTCTTAGCGAGCTGTGCACTGTTGTGGCTACCTGAAAGAGTACCAGTGATGGTAACGACAAAAATATGTTTGGCACCTTCGAATGCACGCAAGTAATCGTCAGGGCTAGGACAAGCTGATTTTGAAGCCTCAGAAGTCGCATACATGGTTTCCATCATGTGGTTAATGTCGAGATTGGCATCATCAATAAAGACCTGATCAGCTACTTGAATGGTTAAAGGAACACTGACAAATTCAGTATCGATAGCGGGAGTTGTCAGTTGACGATAATCACAACCAGAGTCAGCTACAATCTTCCAAGTCATAGAAATTCTCCATCTTTGTCACTTATACATTGACAAAGGTTCTGTCTTTTTTTACAATTATATCATGAAAGCCCTTAAAACAAAAGTACCACCTCTCTGTTGTCACAAGTAGAAAGAAATTGTTATGTCTGAACGTAAAATATCTGAAAAATCTCTTGAAAATCTCAGAAAATCAAATCAAGAATCTAATTTTTTGACCAGAGAAGCGATTGAGATTGCTCTTTTGCAACTTCTGGAAAGAAAAGACTTGGCTAAGATTAGTATTTCAGAGTTGGTCAAGCGGGCGGGCGTTTCTCGTGCTGCCTTCTATCGAAATTATGATTCTAAAGAAGAGATTTTGGAAAGCGTCTTTAAACGCAGTGTTCATAATATCATGGAACAGTTGAGCCACTACGATGTTAAAACCGACCTTTATTTGGTCTGGGTTCACCTTTTCCGATCAGCAAAGAAAGAAGCTAAGGTTATCCAACTTGCTCTGGACTACCACTTGGAAAAGATTTTTGTCCAAGCTATGCAGGAATTTCTGGAAAAATACCACGGAAAATCAAAAGGTGTCAGCAGCTATCTGCATTCGTTTTGGAGTTCTGCCATCGTATCGGTTCTACTCAAATGGATCAAGGATGGAATGAAGGTTCCAGCTGAAAAGATTGCTGATTTACGCTTGCCATTTTTCAAAAAATAGAGGACAAGGAGAAGACTTATGACAGAAAAAAGATTAGCTTGGGATGAGTACTTTGCAGCCCAGGCCTTACTGATTGCTAATCGTTCTACTTGTAAACGCGCCAAAGTAGGAGCTGTCCTCGTTAAGGATAATAAGGTCATTTCAACAGGTTACAATGGTTCCGTATCAGGAACTGAGCACTGTATTGACCACGAATGTCTTGTCATTGAAGGACACTGTGTCCGAACCCTTCACGCCGAGGTCAATGCCATCTTGCAAGGTGCTGAACGAGGGGTTCCCAGAGGTTTTACAGCCTATGTGACCCATTTCCCTTGTCTGAACTGTACCAAACAACTGCTACAAGTTGGCTGCAAGCGCGTAGTTTATATCAACCAGTACCGAATGGATGACTATGCCCAATACCTTTATCACGAAAAAGGGACCGAGTTGACCCATTTACTGCTTGAGACTGTTCAGACAGCTCTTCAAGAAGCTAATTTGATTTAGAATTTATAAAAAAATGAATGGTTTAGAAAGCTTTTTAAACCGTTTTTTGATATAATAAGAAGAATAAATTGAAAGAAGGAATTCAGAAAATGGGAAAAATTGAAGTCATTAATCATCCACTGATTCAACACAAATTGTCAATCTTGCGTCGTACAGACACTTCTACAAAAGCTTTTCGTGAGTTGGTAGATGAGATTGCAATGTTGATGGGATATGAAGTACTTCGTGATCTTCCACTTGAAGATGTGGAAATCGAAACACCAATCACAAAAACAGTTCAAAAACAATTGGCTGGTAAGAAATTGGCGATTGTCCCAATCTTGCGAGCAGGTATCGGAATGGTCGATGGACTATTGAGCTTGGTTCCAGCAGCAAAAGTTGGGCACATTGGTATGTACCGTGATGAAGAAACCCTTCAACCAGTTGAATACTTGGTGAAATTGCCTGAGGACATTGACCAACGTCAAATCTTTGTAGTGGATCCAATGTTGGCAACAGGTGGTTCAGCTATCTTGGCTGTTGACTCTCTTAAAAAACGTGGGGCATCAAACATCAAGTTTGTCTGCCTTGTAGCTGCTCCAGAAGGAGTAAAAGCTCTTCAAGCAGCTCACCCAGATGTCGAAATTTTCACAGCAGCCTTGGATGAACATTTGAACGAACATGGCTATATTGTTCCCGGTCTCGGAGATGCTGGAGACCGCTTGTTCGGTACGAAATAAGACTCTGATAGAGTTTCAAAGATGAAATTGGAGGATGTCTCTAATTTTGCGAGGAGGAGGTTGAATTTTTGGTTCTGTCGATAGTATAGAGCAAAAATTTGACCTTTTTTGACCAAAAAGATATAATAGTCATATCCTCAGTCATGTGACTAATAAAACATAGAAGTTAAAAGGAGAAATAAATGATTCCTGTAGTTATTGAACAAACAAGTCGTGGAGAACGTTCATATGATATTTACTCCCGTCTTTTGAAAGACCGCATCATCATGCTAACAGGGCCAGTTGAAGATAATATGGCCAACTCAGTTATTGCCCAGTTGCTCTTCTTGGATGCCCAAGATAGCACAAAAGATATTTACCTTTATGTCAATACACCTGGAGGCTCTGTTTCAGCTGGTTTGGCAATCGTTGATACCATGAACTTCATCAAGGCAGATGTCCAAACCATTGTTATGGGGATGGCTGCATCCATGGGGACTGTTATTGCATCAAGTGGAGCAAAAGGCAAACGCTTCATGCTTCCCAATGCAGAGTACATGATTCACCAACCAATGGGTGGAACAGGTGGTGGTACCCAACAAACAGATATGGCAATCGCTGCAGAACACTTGCTTAAAACTCGTAAGACATTAGAGCAAATCCTTGCCGATAACTCTGGTAAATCAGTTGAGCAAATTCATGCAGATGCGGAACGTGATTACTGGATGAGCGCCCAAGAAACGCTTGAATATGGTTTTATTGATGAAATCATGGCCAACAATTCTTTGAACTAATAAAGCATGAAAGCGAACTCGACGGAGTTTGCTTTTTTTGATATAATTAGGAGAAGATTTCTTAGAAAGAGGATCCCTCATGTTTGAAAAAACAAATCGATCAGGATTAATCATCTATCTTTACTATAATCGAGATGCAAAAAAACTTCAGGAATACGGTGATATCTGTTACCATTCCAAAAAACATCGTTACTTGCAGCTCTATGTTCCAACTGAGGAGCTAGATGACTTAGTTGAGAGATTAGGTAAGGAAAGATTTATCAAAAAAATAAGACGTTGCCACATTCAAGAGTTAGAAACTCCCTTTGTTGGCAATCTCTATCGCACTGAGGAAAACGTTATCATTTAAAAAATGAGATAAATGTGTTGACAATTTTCTGATAATTCGGTATATTCTTAACATACTATTTTTGAAACAACTATAAGGAGATTAAAAATGAAGAAAAAATTTGCCCTATCTTTTGTGGCTCTTGCTAG
>CAJPRB010000127.1:0-5005 GCA_905372925.1 uncultured Streptococcus sp. | reverse complement strand
TTTTTTATGTTTTCTGTTATAAATATAATTGACAAATTTTCATAGAATGGTATGATAGATACAATACAAAAAGAGTCAAACTCAAAAAGAAAGAAAAGAGGAAACTTCAATGTCTAATTGGGATACTAAATTTTTAAAAAAAGGTTTTACCTTTGATGATGTATTGCTCATTCCAGCAGAAAGTCATGTGTTGCCTAATGATGCAGATTTAACAACAAAATTGGCAGATAATCTGACTTTAAATATCCCAATTATTACAGCCGCCATGGACACGGTCACAGAAAGTCAAATGGCCATTGCCATTGCTCGTGCGGGTGGTCTTGGAGTAATCCATAAAAATATGTCTATTGCACAACAGGCAGATGAAGTTCGCAAGGTAAAACGTTCTGAAAATGGTGTCATTATTGATCCATTCTTCTTGACTCCAGAACACACTATTGCTGAAGCAGACGAGCTGATGGGACGCTACCGTATCAGTGGTATTCCAGTTGTGGAAACACTTGAGAATCGTAAATTGGTTGGTATTTTGACAAATCG
This sequence comes from uncultured Streptococcus sp., assembly GCA_905372925.1. Lineage (GTDB taxonomy): Bacteria > Bacillota > Bacilli > Lactobacillales > Streptococcaceae > Streptococcus. The sequence goes on along the minus strand of CAJPRB010000127.1, from coordinate 4,468 downwards.
GGATCTTCGTTTTATTTCAGACTATAATCAGCCAATCTCAAACCACATGACCAGTGAAAACCTTGTCACTGCTCCTGTGGGTACAGATCTTGCAACAGCTGAAAATATTCTTCAAGAACACCGTATTGAAAAACTTCCTTTGGTTGACGAAGAAGGTCGTCTTTCTGGCTTGATTACTATTAAGGATATTGAAAAAGTGATTGAATTTCCAAATGCTGCTAAAGATGAGTTTGGTCGTCTTCTAGTTGCTGGAGCGGTGGGTGTCACTTCAGATACATTTGAACGTGCAGAGGCTCTCTTTGAAGCAGGAGCGGATGCGATTGTTATTGATACTGCGCATGGTCACTCTGCTGGGGTTCTACGTAAAATTGCTGAAATTCGTGCTCACTTCCCAGATCGCACTTTGATTGCTGGTAATATTGCAACTGCAGAAGGTGCGCGTGCTCTTTATGATGCGGGTGTGGATGTTGTCAAAGTCGGGATTGGACCAGGTTCTATCTGTACTACTCGTGTGATTGCAGGTGTAGGTGTCCCACAAGTGACAGCAATTTATGATGCGGCAGCAGTTGCGCGTGAATATGGAAAAACGATTATTGCTGATGGTGGAATCAAATATTCTGGAGATATTGTAAAAGCCCTTGCTGCAGGTGGAAATGCAGTTATGCTTGGATCAATGTTTGCTGGAACAGATGAAGCACCAGGTGAAACTGAAATTTTCCAAGGGCGTAAGTTTAAGACTTACCGTGGTATGGGATCAATCGCTGCAATGAAGAAAGGTTCAAGTGACCGTTACTTCCAAGGTTCTGTCAATGAAGCAAACAAACTTGTTCCAGAGGGAATTGAAGGTCGTGTTGCCTATAAAGGTGCAGCAGCTGATATTGTCTTCCAAATGATTGGTGGTATTCGCTCTGGTATGGGGTACTGTGGTGCAGCTAACCTTAAAGAATTGCACGACAACGCTCAATTTATCGAAATGTCAGGTGCTGGTCTCAAAGAAAGTCACCCACATGATGTTCAAATTACTAATGAGGCACCAAACTACTCCATGTAAGAAACAAAAAAGAACTCCTGAAATTCAGGAGTTCTTTTTTGTTTACAAAGGTGTCAATTTTAATTTACAGATATTTTACCGTTTTGGATATTGAAAATACTAAGATTTTCTGGTAAGTTTTGCAAGTGGTCTAAACTTGTTGTTGTAATGAAGGTTTGGATAGATTGTGAAATAGTTTCTAGTAATTTTAATTGTCGTGTGTTGTCAAGTTCGCTCATAACATCGTCAAGCAAGAGTATTGGAGACTCGTTAGTAATGCTTTCCATTAGTTCAATCTCTGCTAGTTTGATAGAAAGTACAAGACTACGATGTTGACCTTGACTTCCAAAACTAGCATCCATACCATTGATATAGAAAGCAATGTCATCTCGATGAGGGCCAACACCAGTATTCTTTTTAAATAAATCTCTTGATCTACTTTTCTCTAAAGCCATTTTAAAAGAATCCATTAAGACTTCTTCATTAGTGAAGTTGACAGTTGATTGATAAGATATTGACAACTCTTCTGATTGATTTGAAATTTCTAAGTGTTTTTTTTGACCAAATTTCTCTAAGTCTTTAATGAATTTTATCCGATGCTTTATGACGCGGCAACCATACTCTACTAACTGATCATCTAAGACCGACAAAAATGTTTCGTCAATCTTTTGACTGGATTTTAGGTAAGTATTTCTTTGCTTGAGTATATGGTTATAGTTTGACAGGTCTGACAAGTAGATTGGTTTAATTTGTCCCAGTTCTATATCTATAAACTTTCGACGAACGGAGGGCGCTCCTTTAATTAACTGGAGATCTTCAGGTGCGAAGAGAACCACATTCATATGTCCGATATAGTCTGAGAGGCGAGCTTGTTTTAAGTGATTGACTTTAGTCACACGCCCTTTTGGTGTTAAATCAATTTCTAGAGGGATAGAGCCTGTTTTTTTCTGTAGTAAGCCAGAAAGATGGAGTTGTTCTTCATCAAAATGAATGAGATTTTTATCTGTTCGAGTACGATGACTACGTGTTAAGGCCAAGAAATAGATTGCTTCTAGAATATTGGTCTTTCCTTGTGCATTTTGACCTAGAAAGATGTTTAATTTTGGATTAAAATCAATTTTCGTCTCTTTGTAGTTTCGAAAGGTTTTTATTGTTAAATGTTGGAGCCACATGATTATCTTCCTGGAAAACGTGGAGCTTGTTTGGTTTTAGGTGATAAAGTAGTTTTTTGTTTTTCTTTCTTTACACCCTTATTCATCTCTTTGACAAGTTTAGCAATCCGCTCTTTTTCAATCTTATCTGCTTGGTATTCTTCTTGCTCTTTTAAACTTGGTTGTGTCAAGGTGATGTCAATCTTTAAATCAGGGATATCAATTACATCTCCTATACGGATCTTTTTCCCACGTCTACTTTCTAATTCACCATTAAAGTAAACTTGATGTTCCATTAAAAAGGATTTAATAGCACCACCGCTCTGTATAATTCCAAGCTCTTTTAGAAGGGCTTGGAGCGTAATAAATTCTTCAAATAATTTGTATTCCATAATTCACCTCAATCTTTGGTATTATACCATATTTTCCCTGAAATAACTGAAGGAAAGTCAGTCAAAATGAAAACGATTTTACTTTTGAAAGCTATAAAGAGAACAAGAAAAATTTTGATTTTCGTGGTATAATAGAACTCTATATGTAAGGAGGTAAGGTATGGAGTTGGTGCCTGGAATTTCAGCACATTTTGTTCAATCCAAAAAGTTTAAAACAAATAAAATTACTGTTCGTTTTACTGCTCCCTTATCTCTTGAGAAGATAGCAGGACGCATGTTAAGTGCAAGTATGTTGGAAACTGCCAATAAAGCTCACCCAACATCTCAAGCATTTCGCAGATACTTGGCAAGTTTATATGGAACGGATATTTCCACAAGTGCTTATCGTAGGGGACAGGTACATATTCTTGACCTAACATTTACCTATGTGAGGGATGATTTTTTAAGTAAAAAGAATGTCTTGACTTCTCAAATTTTTGAACTGGTGAGACAGACTTTATTTGCCCCCCTAGCTCAAGATGGTGCTTTTGAGCCAGCCTTATTTGAAATTGAAAGAAAACAGTTATTGGCTAGTTTAGCTACTGATATGGATGATTCATTTTATTTTGCTCATAAGGAGTTGGATAGCTTGTTCTTCCGTGATGAACGTCTTAAATTGAGATACAGTGATTTACGAAATCGTATTTCAAATGAGTCTCCGGAAAGTAGCTACACTTGCTTTCAAGATGCTCTGAAAAATGATCGAATTGATTTCTTTTTCTTGGGCGATTTTAATGAAGTAGAAGTAAAGGAGTGGTTGAGGTCATTCTCCTTTACTGGGCGTCAAATTGATGTCAAGCCTCAGTACAAACAACCATATTCAAATGTCCTTCGGGAAGGAATGGTTCGTAAGAATGTGGGCCAATCCGTTTTGGAATTGGCTTATCATTGTTCGACGAGCTATGGAGACAAGCATCATTTGGCCATGGTAGTAATGAATGGTCTATTAGGTGGTTTTGCTCACTCTAAGCTTTTTACGAATGTTCGGGAAAATGCTGGTCTAGCCTACACTATCTCCAGTCAATTGGATTTATTTAGTGGTCAATTGAGGATGTATGCTGGCATTGATCGAGACAAGCGCAATCAAGCCAGAAAATTGATGAATCATCAATTACTTGAACTAAAAAAAGGTAATTTTACAGATTTGGAGATTGAACAGACTAAGGAGATGATTCGCAGAACCTTATTGCTTGCGCAAGATAGTCAGAGCTCACTAATCGAGCGAGTTTACTTGAATAGTTTGTTAGGGAAATCTACATCAGATTTTGACAATTGGATTGAAAAATTAAATCAAGTTGATAAAGAAGCTATCTGCAAAGCAGCAAATAGTGTCCGGTTACAAGCGATATACTTTATGGAAGGAATAGAATGACACCAGTTACCTTTGAAGAAAAATACTATCCTGCTGTAAAGGAGACGGTTTATCAGACTTGTCTATCAAATGGATTGACAGTCTCTCTCCTTCCTAAGAAACAATTTAATGAAGTTTACGGAGTTGTAACAGTTCGATTTGGATCAGTAGACACAAGTTTTACACTATCTAAAAAAGGTTTACAGTGTTATCCAGCTGGAATTGCACATTTTCTTGAACACAAACTGTTTGAGAGAGAAAATGCTGAAGATATTATGGAGTCTTTTACACGCTTGGGAGCTGATAGCAATGCTTTTACAAGTTTTACAAAGACGAGTTATTTTTTTTCAACAATAGATCATTTATCAGAAAATTTGGATTTGCTTGAAGAATTGGTAACAGTTGCTCATTTTACAGAAGAGTCAGTTGAGAGAGAGAGGGAAATTATCCAACAGGAACGTGAGATGTACCAAGACGATCCAGATTCGCGTCTGTTTTTTGCAAC
>CAJPRB010000126.1:0-5019 GCA_905372925.1 uncultured Streptococcus sp. | reverse complement strand
GATACAAGGTCTCGTAAATCTTTGTTTTGTGTGATGGTCAGATGATTGATTTTTATCATATTATCGCCCTTTCTAGAATGTCCATAGTGCATAACAAAAAGCTCTACTTTACTTAGTAGAGCCCAAAGTCACTGTCAAAAACTCCATTATCCATGTCGAAAATCCCGTTAAACTAGGTCAATCTAGCCCTATCCAACCCAAGAGGAGCAGATGGTTAGCTTTCTAGTTTTTTGATTTTCAATGAGGATAATGTACCAGATAATCTAGTATAAAAAGAGCATGCAAAAAGAGACAAAAACAAGATCTACTAAATAAAGTTCTTTATTTGATAGACTTAGTTGTTCATGTCTCCCTTACCTCCGAGTATTAGTACCTCTATCCTATACCTTTCAGGAAATTTTGTCAATAGAAAACAAGTAATTTCAAGCTCTAAAATCCGAAAACAGGTCCATAGAGAGTCAATACGTGTTTGACATGCTCATAATGGAACTTGTCATAGTTGCGCCAAGCGGTACGTGTTGGATCGTTTAGTTTTAGGCTACCCAGTCCAATCAGAAGACTGGTACGTTGGTAAAATTTCTCAAGGTCGATTAAGATACCGTTGTCAAGCTTTTTCGCTTTTTTAAGTTCCTTGAGAGTGCTGTTCAGCAGTTCTTGTAGACGAAAATCATCGGCTGTACCTTGTTTGCAGCTTTGGTAGCTTTTATTTAACTCGGAAAGGAGTTGGTAGGCTTCGTTGATTAGTGCTTTGTCTTTCATATGAGCATCCTCCTTGCTCTGATCTATTCTTGCCTATAGTATAGCACTAAACAGAAAATATGTCATAGTAAATATGTTAAAAACGAGATTTTAATATCAAGGTTTGGAAGGCTGACTTGTAGCTTTTTCATGGTATAATCAAGTGAGTAAATCTTTATGGAGGAAATATGAAGTTAAATATTCAAGAAATTCGTAAGCAGCCAGAAGGCTTGCATTTTGAACAAGCTTTAGACCTGGCATCAGACTTGCGTACCCGTAATCAAGAAATTTTAGATGTCAAAGATATCCTTGCAGTGGGGAAAGTACAGTACGAAGACCGTATGTATTTCTTAGATTATCAACTATCTTATACCATCGTACTTGCTTCCAGCCGCAGTATGGAGCCAGTTGAGTTGGCTGAGTCTTATCCAGTGACAGAGGTTTTCATGGAAAGCGCAACCAACCAACTAGATCAGGAAGTTTTAGACGATGACTTGGTCCTGCCTATCGAAAATGGTGAAATTGATTTGTCTGAAAGTGTGTCAGACAATATCTTGCTCAATATCCCTATCAAGGTCTTGACGGCTGAAGAAGAAGCTGGTCAAGGTTTTGTGTCTGGAAATGACTGGCAAATCATGACTGAGGAAGAATACCAAGCTCAACAAGCAGTCAAGGAAGAAGAAAACAGTCCATTTGCTGGCTTGCAAGGACTATTTGACGGAGACGAATAATGGTCTTGTCAAAAAAACGAGCACGAAAGGTGCTAGAAGAAATTATTGCCCTTTTTCCAGATGCCAAGCCAAGCCTCGATTTTACTAATCATTTTGAACTATTGGTTGCGGTCATGTTGTCAGCTCAGACGACAGATGCCGCAGTCAACAAGGCTACGCCAGCTCTCTTTGCAGCCTTTCCAACGCCTCAAGCTATGTCCGTCGCGACAGAAAGTGAAATTGCTTCACACATTTCTCGCTTGGGACTGTATCGAAATAAGGCCAAATTCCTTAAAAAATGTGCCCAGCAACTCTTGGAAGATTTTGATGGCCAAGTCCCTCAGACTCGTGAGGAATTAGAAAGCCTAGCTGGTGTTGGTCGCAAAACAGCCAACGTAGTCATGAGTGTGGGATTTGGCATTCCAGCTTTTGCAGTGGATACTCATGTTGAGCGTATCTGTAAGCATCACGATATCGTTAAAAAATCGGCTACACCCCTCGAAGTAGAAAAACGTGTCATGGACATTCTGCCACCAGAGAAATGGTTGGCAGCCCATCAAGCCATGATTTACTTTGGACGGGCTATCTGTCATCCAAAAAATCCAGAATGCGATCACTATCCACAATTATATGATTTTAGTTCGTTATAAGATGAAAATTTTATGTTTTTTTCTTGCATTGATCCTTTCTTTGTGATATAGTAATAACAATAAAATATTCCTTTAAACCTGTCCCGTGAGGCAGGCAAGGAGCCGGATCAATAAATAGCTGGAGTCTATACTGTTTGCAGTGGGGCTCGCTTGGCTATACATTCTGAAGTCTCCTTGTTAAGGAGACTTTTCTTTTTGGAGGTTTGTCATGAGGACAAAAGAAGTTGTAGACGAATTGACCGTCAAACGAGCGATTACTCGGATTACCTACGAGATTATCGAACGAAACAAAGATTTGAATAGAATCGTTCTGGCTGGGATAAAAACGAGAGGTGTTTTTATCGCTCGTCGTATCCAAGAACGTTTGGAACAGCTGGAAAGTATCGCTGTTCCAGTGGTAGAACTAGATACTAAACCTTTCCGTGACGATGTAAAAAGTGGTGAGGATACTTCTGTAATCTCTGTTGATGTGACAGATCGGGAAGTCATCTTGGTGGATGATGTACTCTACACTGGTCGGACTATCCGAGCTGCTATTGACAATATTGTTAGCCATGGTCGCCCTGCTCGTGTGAGTTTGGCAGTCTTGGTTGATCGTGGTCACAGAGAACTTCCAATCCGTCCAGACTATGTTGGAAAAAACATCCCAACCAGTCGTTCTGAGGAAATTATCGTAGAGATGATAGAACTAGATGGACAAGACAGAGTACTAATCACAGAACAAGCCTAAAACACTAAAAGGAGTAAAAAAATGTCAGAAAATCAACAAGCTTTGCAACATGTCGTTTCTATGGAAGATCTTACTGTAGAACAAGTAATGAAATTGATTAAACGAGGAATCGAATTTAAAAACGGAGCGAGTGCTTCTTATGAGGAACAGCATATCGTTTCCAACCTTTTCTTTGAAAGTTCAACTCGTACCCACAAATCCTTTGAGGTAGCAGAACTGAAACTTGGACTTGATCTTTTGGATTTCGATGTGAAGACTAGTTCAGTGAATAAGGGTGAAACACTCTATGACACGATCTTGACGCTGTCTGCACTAGGAGTGGATGCCTGTGTCATTCGTCACCCAGAGGTGGACTACTACAGAGAATTGATTGCTAGCCCGACCATCACAACTTCGATTATCAATGGTGGGGACGGTTCAGGGCAACACCCTAGCCAAAGTTTGCTTGATTTGATGACAATTTATGAAGAATTTGGACATTTTGAAGGTCTTAAGGTGGCTATCGCTGGCGACCTAAACCACTCACGGGTAGCTAAGTCTAATATGCAAATCCTTAAACGCTTGGGAGCAGAGCTTTACTTTGCAGGTCCTGAGGAATGGAGAAGTGAGGAGTTTGAACATTATGGTCGCTTTGTATCTATTGATGAGGTGATTAATCAAGTAGATGTTATGATGTTCCTTCGTGTGCAGCATGAACGTCATGAAATTGTGACAGGATTTTCAAAAGAAGACTATCATATCCAGCATGGTTTGACACAAGAACGCTATGACCGCTTGAAAGAAAAAGCAATCCTCATGCACCCAGCTCCAGTCAATCGTGATGTTGAAATCGCAGACCATTTAGTTGAAGCACCAAAATCACGTATTGTTCAGCAAATGACCAACGGTGTCTTTGTCAGAATGGCAATTTTAGAATCTGTGCTGGCCTACAGAAAAGCTAAATAAGGTACAAAGCGTTAAAAGATATCTGAGAGTATCAACGAGAGGTGAGTAGATGAAAAAACGACTTCTAGTATTAGAAGATGGGACAGTATTTGAAGGCCAGGCCTTCGGAGCAGATATTGATGTAACAGGGGAAATCGTCTTTAACACAGGGATGACTGGTTACCAAGAATCCATAACAGACCAGTCTTACAATGGACAAATCTTAACCTTTACCTACCCTTTGGTGGGAAATTATGGAATTAACCGTGACGACTACGAGTCCATCAACCCTACCTGTAAGGGGGTAGTAGTTTTTGAAGAAGCACGTAGAGCCAGCAACTGGCGCAATCAAATGACCTTGGACGAATTCTTGAAAGCCAAGAAAATCCCTGGTATCTCAGGAATTGATACACGTGCACTGACAAAGATTATCCGTAAGCATGGTACCATGCGTGCCACCCTTACGCATGTTGGTGATACCATGGACCATATCACAGACCAGCTCCAAGCGACAGTTCTACCGACAGATAATATCAAGCAAGTCTCTACAAAGACAGCCTATCCTGCTCCTGGAGTTGGATTGAGTGTCGTACTGGTAGACTTTGGTCTTAAACACTCAATCTTACGCGAACTTTCTAAGCGTAATTGTAACGTGACCGTGGTTCCATACACAACCACTGCAGAAGAAATTCTCCATCTCCATCCTGACGGGGTTATGTTGTCAAACGGTCCAGGTAACCCAGAAGATGTTCCCCAAGCACTGGACATGATTCGTGGTGTGCAAGGAAAAATTCCAATCTTTGGTATTTGTATGGGACACCAACTTTTTGCTATGGCAAATGGTGCTAAGACTTATAAGATGAAGTTTGGTCACCGTGGATTTAACCACGCGGTCCGTGAAATCGCAACAGGACGCGTAGATTTTACTAGCCAGAACCATGGTTATGCGGTCAGCCGTGAGGATTTGCCAGAGCACTTGATCATTACCCACGAAGAAATTAACGACAAGTCAGTTGAAGGTGTGCGTCACAGATACCAACCAGGTTTCTCTGTGCAATTCCACCCAGATGCAGCTCCAGGACCGCATGATGCAAGCTATCTCTTTGATGAATTTATCGAAATGATGGAGTCGTTTAAATCTGCTAATCGCTGATATAGGAAACTCTGTCAGAGGTTTGTCGAATAAAAAGGCAATTCCTTTCTTTTAGTTGAGCAAAGAGATACTGAAATTTTTTACACTCGATTTATTATTGAAAAATCATCGGAG
>CAJPRB010000125.1:0-5110 GCA_905372925.1 uncultured Streptococcus sp. | reverse complement strand
CGCGGTCTCTAGAACGTGAATTACCAAAATGTTGTGAAGACGTTGGTAGGATCTTGGTTTCCTCATCATCTTGAAGAGGTGGTCCTGAGATTTTCTCACCTCGGTTGGCACGTTCAATCATTTCGTCTGTTAATAAAGGTTTTCCCATAGGTTTCTCCTCTATTTCTTTTGTAGTTCCCAGTACTGGATTGCCATGATAGTCTTGGCATCACAGATATGACCTGACTGGATCAGGTTCTTGGCCTCCTCTAGACTCACTTCTAAAACTTCCAAAGTTTCATCATCGTCTTGCGGGCGAGGATTTTCCACCTTGACCAAATCACTAGCGAGGTAGAGTTTTAGTTTTTCATTACAAAATCCAATCGCAGAATAGAAATCGTACAACAGTTCTAACTTACCAGTGTAGGCAACTTCTTCTTCCAATTCACGAAGTGCCGCTGCCATTGGATCAGCATTTTCACCAAGTTCCAGTTTTCCTGCGGGAATCTCATAAGAGACAGCCTCGATAGCCTTTCGGTATTGCTTAACAAGAACGATTTTGTCCTCGGCCGTCACGGCTAGAACACAAACGGCTCCATTGTGAAAAATCAGGTCACGTTGGGCAGTTCCCTTTCCTTCAGGTAGTTCCACCTGGTCTTGTACTAGTTTGAAAATAGGACCTTGATAGATTTCTTTCCGACTAATCGTTTTTTCTTCAAATTCCATGACAAACTCCTACTGGTTCTTCGGATGATGAGGTAAGCGTGTTGCGTATTCATCTTTGTTAACTTGTCGTCCACGACCGATAGCGATGGCATCGGCAGGAACATTCTTGGTAATGGTTGAACCCGCTCCAACCAGAGAATTATCCCCAAGTTCTACAGGAGCAATAATAGTTGAGTTTGATCCAACAAAGACATTATTGCCAATGACAGTTTTGTATTTGTTTTTACCATCGTAGTTGACTGTAATAGTTCCTGCACCAAAATTAACGTTGCTGCCCACTTCACAGTTTCCGATATAAGTCAAATGACCCGCCTTGGTATTTTCACCGATTGAAGATCCTTTTACTTCAACAAAGTTTCCAATGTGTACTTGGGCAGCTAGGCTTGAACCTGGACGAATGTGGGCATAGGGACCGACTGTCACACCGTCCGCAACACTACTTTCCTCAATCATAGAATTCGTAATCACAGCTCCAGCTCCAATGGTGCTATCCACGATATAAGTCCCATTTGTTAAAATAGTCTCCGCCCCAATCTTCGTTTGACCTTTCAAGGTAACGTTGGCTTCAATTTGGACTTCAGGAGCAATCTCGACATCAATGTCGATGTAAGTTGCTTCTGAATTGACAAAGCTAACACCATTAATCATGTGAGCGTGATTGATACGGCGACGCATCACTGCTTCCGCAGTCGCAAGAGCTACACGGTCATTTACACCAAGGCTTTCATCAAAATCCTTGAGAGTATAGGCCCCAACCTTTTCACCAGCATTACGGAAAATCCCAATCACGTCAGTAATATAGTACTCACCTTGTGCATTGTTGGTGTTGATGTTTTTAAGGGCTTCAAAAAGACGTTCATTGTCAAATACATAAGTTCCTGTATTGATTTCCTTAATTTGCTTTTCAAAGTCTGTGGCATCTTTTTGCTCAACAATACGAAGAACTTCTGCATTATCGTTACGGACAATTCGACCGTATCCAAAAGGATTTGCTGCTTCAGCTGTCAAGATCGTCGCAACATTTTTGTGATTGATATGGAAATCCAAGAGATTTTTCAAGCTTTCACCTGTAATCAGAGGAGTATCCCCAGCAATAACCAAGGTGTGGCCAGTGCGATTTTGGAGAATGGGCTCTGCCATCATGACAGCATGCCCTGTTCCTAGTTGTTCTGATTGGGTAACAAAGTCTGTCTGCCCAGCCAAGACTTGCTCAACTAACTCAGCCTTGTGTCCCACTACGGTAACTGTCTTTTCAGGTTGAATAGCTCCAACACTGCGAAAAACATGTTCCAACATCGAAATTCCTGCTACTTTATGAAGTACTTTGGGAAGATCTGATTTCATGCGAGTACCCTTACCCGCTGCTAAAATAATGGCATAATTTGACATACTATTCTCTTTTCTGTAAAAATTCCCTTATATTATACCATAATTTTACTTTTAAAGAACAAACAAACAGGTGCTTTCCTGAAAATCTCCCCTACTTGTCTACATTTCTAAACTGTTTCCTTTGATTTTTTTAAATTTTTACGATAAACTAAATAAGTATGAGAAAAAAAATTCATCCAGCTATTATTTTTAGTTTATTTGGAATTTTCATAGCGATTTTACTCCTCAACAAACCAAGTTTTGAGGACCATCCTATCAAAACTAAACCAAATGCTCTTCAAGTTGAAACACAAGCCTTGCATAATCTTGACAAGCCCATTATCGATGTCTCTGGTTGGCAAAGACCTGAGGAAATCAACTACGACACCTTATCTCAAAACATTTCTGGTGTTATCGTTCGCGTGCACAATGGGGCTCAGCATACTGAAGCAAATGATGCAGCCTTTATCAATGGTGTCGATAAAGCCTATAAAAATCATATAGCAGAATTTCAAAAACGGAATGTCCCTGTGGGTGTTTATGCTTACGTTGCTGGAAAAAGTAAAGAAGATATGGAAAAGGCTGCTGAAGTCTTCTACAACGCTGCTTCTCCTTACAATCCTAGCTACTACTGGTTAGATGTTGAAGAAAAAACAATGTCCGATATGAATGAAGGTGTTGAAGCCTTTCGTGCCAAACTAGCAACTCTCGGTGCTAAAAACATCGGTATCTACGTTGGGGTTTACTTCATGCAAGAGCATAGTATCAATACAGATAAGTTCACTGCTATTTGGATCCCTTCCTATGGAACAGACTCAGGTTATTTTGAAACTAAACCAAATACCGATCTGGACTACGATCTCCACCAGTACACTTCTAAGGGGAGAATTGCAGGATTTGAACATCATTTGGACATCAATTTGATTTCTACTGCTAAAGAGAAGGAAGAAACCTTCAGAAAACTATTTTTAAGGCCATAAGACAAGTGAAAATAACAAACTTTTTCACTTGTTTTTTCATTTTCTCCTCGTCTGTGTTATAATTGATAGCATAGAGAAAGAATTTTATGAAATTGAGGATTTTATTATGTTTTCATGGATTGCACGAGTTATTAAAGGAATCGTCATCGCATTAGGATTTATCCTACCGGGAATTTCTGGCGGTGTTTTAGCAGCTATTTTGGGAATTTACGAGCGAATGATTGGCTTTCTAGCTCATCCTTTTAAGGATTTTAAAGAGAATGTCCTTTACTTTATCCCAGTAGCTATCGGAATGTTGCTAGGCATTGGTTTGTTTTCCTATCCAATCGAGTATTTGCTAGAAAACTATCAAGTCTATGTTTTGTGGAGCTTTGCGGGAGCTATCATCGGTACAGTTCCTAGCCTCCTTAAAGAATCTACTCGAGAGTCTGATCGTGATAAGATCGACCTAGTCTGGTTCTGGACTACCTTTATCCTTTCAGGATTGGGTCTTTACGCGCTCAATTTTGTCGTAGGGTCACTCAGTGCTAGTTTTGTAAACTTCATCTTGGCAGGTGTTCTTTTAGCTCTTGGTGTCTTGGTGCCTGGTTTAAGTCCGTCAAATCTACTTTTGATTTTGGGACTGTACGCTCCAATGCTGACTGGTTTTAAGACTTTTGATTTATTTGGTACCTTCCTTCCTATCGGGATTGGTGCAGGAGCAACTCTCATTATCTTTTCAAAATTGATGGACCATGCCTTGAACAACTACCACTCTCGTGTCTATCACTTTATTATCGGAATTGTGCTTTCAAGCACTCTCTTAATTTTGATTCCAAATGCTGGAAATGCTGAAAGTATCCAATACACTGGACTTTCTATTGTGAGCTATGTTCTCATCGCCTTCTTCTTTGCGCTTGGCATTTGGCTTGGTATCTGGATGAGCCAGCTGGAGGATAAGTATAAATAATGGCAAAGAAAGTTAAGATTAAAAAAACCTTGGTCGAGCAGATCTTGACCAAGGCAGGTATTGACCATACTGGTATTCAAATCAATGCGCTTGAGGGTGAACTTCCTTCAGAATATGATCGAACACATATCTTTAAAACCTTGGCTCTGCTGGGTGACAAGACAGGACCAATCATCGGAATTGTTCCCATAACGGAACACCTCGCCGAGAAAAAACTAGCAAAGGTTTCTGGTAATAAAAAAGTGAGTATGATTCCACAAAAAGACCTAGAAAAAACGACAGGCTATATTCATGGGGCTAATAACCCCGTCGGCATTCGCCAAAAGCACAATTATCCCATTTTTATTGATCAGACTGCTTTGGACTTGGATCAAATGATTGTCTCTGCTGGGGAAATTGGCCACAGCATTATCGTAGCGCCACAAGACTTGGCCAGCTTTGTAAAAGCGGATTTTGCTGATATCTTGGAGGAAAGTAAGTAATGAAGCTCTATTTTGTTCGTCATGGGCGCACCCTCTGGAATCTTGAAGGACGTTTTCAAGGTGCTAGTGGTGACTCGCCCCTTCTTCCGGAATCCATTGACATCCTAAAGCAACTTGGTCAGTATCTCAAGGAAATACCTTTTGATACGATTTATTCAAGTGATTTACCTCGAGCAATCAAATCTGCTGAGATTATCCAAAGTCAACTCCATACCCCCTGTCCTTTAGAGAGCATTCCTGATCTACGCGAATGGCAACTTGGCAAACTAGAGGGATTAAAAATCTCTACGCTCAATGCCATTTACCCACAACAAATCAAGGCCTTTCGCTCTAATCTGGCCCAGTTTGATACGAGGATGTTTGAAGCCGAATCTCTCTACTCTACGACTCAGCGAACCATTCAGTTTATCAAATCTCTGAAAGGAAGTCCGGCTGAAAACATTCTGATCGTTGGTCATGGGGCAAATCTCACTGCTAGCCTTCGTACACTTTTAGGCTATAAAGAAGCTCACCTCCGCAAAGAAGGAGGCTTGGCCAATGCTAGTCTGACAGTTTTAGAGACCGAGAATTTTGAAACCTTCACTCTGGAAAGATGGAATGACACTTCCTATCAAGAAAAATAATGG
>CAJPRB010000124.1:0-5202 GCA_905372925.1 uncultured Streptococcus sp. | reverse complement strand
ATCTGGCACCAGCAAGAAATCTTTTTCCTTCTGATAGTAGCTTCCAGTGTTAATTTCTTTTTTGCAGCTTTTGAATTTCTCCTCCCTTTTTCAAATCGACTTTACGGGGTAGAAGGAGCTTATGCGAGTATTTTGACTATGGGCGCTATTGGTTCGATTATCGGAGCTCTTCTAGCTAGTAAAATAAAGGCAAGTGTTTATAATCTTTTGATTCTATTGGCTTTGACTGGAGTTGGAGTTTTTATGATGGGATTACCACTGCCAACTTTTCTTTCCTTTTCTGGAAATTTAGTTTGTGAACTGTTTATGACGATTTTTAATATTCACTTTTTTACTCAGGTGCAAACCAAGGTTGAGGGGGAATACTTGGGAAGGGTACTAAGCACAATTTTTACCTTAGCCATCCTATTTATGCCGATTGCAAAAGGCTTTATGACGGTGCTACCAAGTGTTCATCTCTCTTCTTTCCTGATAATTGGGAGCGGGGTTATTGCCCTGTCTTGTTTATTCCTCGTTTATGTACGAAGTCATTTTAAAAAAGAGTTATAATTTCTCTTTTTTAGAAAATATTTCACTACGAATCATTTTTCAGTCCTTCTCTATTGTGAGGAGGGCTTGATTTATGGTAGAATAGTTTTATGAATGAAAGAATGAATGAGTTAGTTGCCTTGCTCAACCGCTATGCGACCGAGTATTATACGAGTGACAATCCCTCGGTGTCAGATAGTGAGTATGATCGTCTCTACCGAGAGTTAGTTGAGTTGGAAGCTGCCTATCCAGATCAAGTTTTAGCGGACAGTCCGACCCATCGTGTTGGTGGTAAGGTTTTAGACGGTTTTGAAAAATACAGTCATCAGTATCCTCTTTATAGTTTGCAGGATGCTTTTTCACGTGAAGAGTTAGAAGCTTTTGATGCGCGTGTTCGAAAGGAATTACCCCAACCGACCTATATTTGCGAGCTGAAAATCGATGGTTTGTCTATCTCGCTTACATATGAAAAGGGAATTTTAGTAGTCGGTGCGACACGTGGGGATGGTTCTATTGGAGAGAATATCACAGAAAACCTCAAGCGTGTCAAGGACATTCCTTTGACCTTGCCAGAAGAACTAGATATCACCGTTCGTGGGGAATGTTACATGCCACGCGCTTCATTTGATCAGGTCAACCAAGCTCGCCAAGAAAATGGAGAGCCTGAATTTGCCAATCCTCGTAATGCGGCGGCAGGAACATTGCGTCAGTTGGATACAGCAGTAGTTGCCAAGCGCAATCTTGCCACTTTCCTCTATCAAGAAGCCAGTCCTTCTACTCGTGATAGTCAAGAAAAGGTCTTGAAGCATCTTGAACAGCTTGGCTTTGTGGTTAATCCTAAACGAATTCTGGCTGAAAACATAGATGAGATATGGGAGTTCATTCAAGAAGTAGGACAAGAACGGGAGAAACTGCCCTACGATATTGATGGGGTGGTCATCAAGGTCAATGACCTAGCAGGTCAAGAAGAGCTTGGCTTTACCGTTAAAGCGCCCAAGTGGGCAGTAGCCTACAAGTTTCCTGCTGAAGAAAAAGAAGCCCAGCTCCTTTCAGTTGACTGGACAGTAGGTCGTACGGGTGTTGTGACCCCAACTGCCAATCTGACACCAGTTCAGCTTGCTGGGACAACTGTTAGCCGTGCAACTCTCCACAACGTAGATTATATTGCTGAAAAAGATATCCGCAAAGATGATACGGTTATCGTCTATAAGGCTGGAGATATCATCCCTGCTGTTTTGCGTGTAGTAGAGTCCAAGCGTGTTTCTGAAGAAAGACTAGATATTCCGACTAATTGTCCAAGTTGTGACAGTCAATTGCTTCATTTTGAAGATGAAGTAGCCCTGCGTTGTATCAATCCTCGCTGCCCTGCCCAAATCATGGAAGGTTTGATTCACTTTGCCTCTCGAGATGCCATGAATATTACAGGACTTGGTCCATCTATCGTTGAAAAACTTTTTGCTGCTAATCTGGTTAAGGATGTGGCAGATATTTACCGTTTGAAAGAAGACGATTTCCTCCTTTTAGAAGGTGTCAAGGAAAAG
This sequence comes from uncultured Streptococcus sp., assembly GCA_905372925.1. Lineage (GTDB taxonomy): Bacteria > Bacillota > Bacilli > Lactobacillales > Streptococcaceae > Streptococcus. The sequence goes on along the minus strand of CAJPRB010000124.1, from coordinate 3,133 downwards.
TCTGCTTCTAAACTGTATCAGGCTATTCAAGCATCAAAGGAAAACTCAGCTGAAAAGCTTTTATTCGGTTTGGGAATTCGCCATGTCGGAAGCAAGGCTAGCCAACTCTTGCTCCAACATTTCCACTCTATTGAAAATCTAGCTCAAGCTGATCCAGAAGAAGTAGCAAGTATCGAAAGCTTGGGGAGTGTAATTGCGCAAAGTCTCCAGACTTATTTTGCTACCGAAGGATCAAAGATTCTCTTAGACGAGCTGAAAGAAGCTGGAGTTAATCTGGACTACAAAGGACAGACAGTAGTGGCAGATGCGGCCTTGTCAGGTTTAACTGTTGTACTGACAGGAAAATTGGAACGTCTCAAACGCTCAGAAGCAAAAAGTAAACTCGAAAGTCTAGGTGCCAAAGTAACAGGTAGCGTATCCAAGAAAACAAATCTTATCGTAGCAGGAGCAGATGCAGGAAGCAAACTCCAAAAAGCTCAAGAACTTGGTATCGAAGTTCGAGATGAAGCCTGGCTGGAAAGTATGTAATGATAGTAGAAAACTAGGTGTCAGATAATCTGAAACTGTCTCTCCTGACGTGTTTTGGCATGGTTAAAATCTGTTGTCCATCGTGATGAAATGCCAACTGAATCCATCAGCACCAAATAAAATTAAAATAGAAATTAGAAATTAGGAAAAAACATGTACAATTATCCCGTTCTACTCCATTTTCATAGAAAAAATGGAGATTATACAGCTTGCTCATTTAGCACAGACCGAGATGAAAACAAAAGCTCTTTAACTTCAGAGACCACTTATTTTGGTCTTCAGTTTTCTTTTACCGTGACCAGTCAGGAGAAGGTGGATAGTTTCACCTTCAAAGCCGAGATAGATGGTGTATTAAAAGAATATCTTGTGCGTTTTAACTACTATCCCTTGCTGACAGAAGCATGGATTTTAGAGGGAGACGAGACTGTGTATTATTCAGAAAATCCAGCTATTGCTAGTCCATATTATAAGGATCAGAATCCATTTGCCTTTGATAAAGCCATCCATAGCGCAAGCTTTGATCATCACTGGGGATACCAAGGAGAACTAGGTTACAGCCTTTCCGATTATCAGACAAGCTTTAAACTCTGGGCTCCTACAGCTACAGCTGTACAGGTGGTTGTATATGAAAACACTAGCAACGATGCACCGATTTGGAAAACCTTTAATCTAGAGCGTGGTAATAGCTATTCATACAGTCATAAGTACAATACCATTGGTGTTTGGAGTCTAGACTTAGATGAAAATCTTGCTGGTAAGGCTTATCAGTATCAAATTGAATTTCCTCACCACCAGACTTTGACACGAGACCCTTACACGATTGCCACAAGTCCTGACGGAAAACGTTCCGTAATTCTTTCTCATCAAGACAGACAAGTAGAAGGATTCAAAGTCAAACATGGGACAGAAGCTCCATGGCGTTTGGAGAATCCATGTAAAGCAGTTATCTGTGAAATGCATATTCGTGATTTTACCAAATCGCCTACATCTGGTGTTCCTGAAGAACTCCGCGGAACCTTCTTAGGTGCTGCTCAGACTGGAACGGTTAACCAATACGGCCAAGCAACCACCTTTGACTATATTAAAGAACTTGGTTGCAACTATGTTCAACTTCAACCGATATTTGATCGCCATAAGGAATACGATGAAGAGGGAAATGTAACCTATAACTGGGGTTATGACCCTCAAAACTACAACGCCCCTGAAACAAGTTTCTCTAGTAATCCAGATGATCCCGGACAAGCTATTCGAGACCTCAAGACCATGATTCAGGCTTATCATAATGCAGGAATCGGTGTCATTATGGACGTGGTTTATAACCATACCTTCTCAACAGTGGACGCTCCATTCCAGACAACTGTTCCCGATTATTTCTATCGTATGAATCGTGATGGAACTTTTCAAAACGGTACGGGAGTAGGAAATGAAACTGCAAGTGAACACGAGATGTTCCGCAAGTATATGATTGATTCCATCCTTTATTGGGTGAAAGAATACAATATTGACGGTTTCCGTTTCGACTTGATGGGCATTCATGATGTCAAAACTATGCAGGCAATTCGTTGGGCACTGGATGAGGTCGATCCGCGTATTCTCACTTATGGAGAAGGCTGGGATATGGGAACAGGTCTTGCTCCTTATGACAAGGCTAAGAAGGATAACGCCTATCAGATGCCAAATATAGGTTTCTTTAACGATAATCAGCGTGATGCTATCAAAGGAGGAGAAGTTTATGGAGCAATCAAATCAGGATTTGTGAGTGGTGCTGCTACAGAACCAATCGTCGCCAAGGCTATTCTTGGTAGCCGAGAGTTGGGATCTTATCTCAGTCCAAACCAAGTTCTCAACTATGTTGAAGCTCATGACAATTACAATCTTCATGACTTGCTAGCAACCCTTCATCCTGATAAGAGTTCCGACCAGATTATGCGCAAGGTTGAGACAGCGACAGCTATGAATCTTCTCATGCAAGGAATGGCCTTTATAGAACTAGGTCAAGAGTTTGGACGAACTAAGTTGATTCCAACTGGTGAACATGGAGAACTAACTCCTGCAGACCGAGAACGTGCTATGAATAGCTATAATGCTCCGGACAGTGTTAACCAAGTCAACTGGGATCTGATCAATGAACGCCAAGACAGCATTGAGTTTATTCGTCAGATTATCCGCCTAAAAACGCAAATCAGTGCCTTCTCTTATCCAACATATGAAGAAATTTACCGTCATGTCTTTGTCCATACAGCTGCTGAGAATAGCGGGTGGATTGTTTATGAGATTCACGGTGGAGCAGAGCACTTATTGGTGGTATTCAATGCTAAGGGAACCTCCTTCTACTTTGAAAATGCAGGTAAGCTTGAAATGTTCCTTACCAACAGTCGTTCAAAACAAGAAAATGTTATTGATGATATTAGTGTCGCAGTTTTAAAAGTGCTCTCATAAATTAATGCAGTAAAAAGGGTTAGATTATCTAATCCTTTTTGTCATTTATGAGGTTTTTAATGAAGAGTAGAATTAAGTTTCAAATAATTTGAAGGATCAAGATTGTGAAAAAAATCTCAATTTTTTCACAAAAAGGGTTGTAATTTTCTGAAAATTTGATAAAATA
>CAJPRB010000123.1:0-5214 GCA_905372925.1 uncultured Streptococcus sp. | reverse complement strand
TTGATGAAATTGGATCTTCCAAGTGGTGTAAACGTAGAAATCAAACTTTAATCTAAAATATAAAAGAGCATAGGCTGGTGTTTCAATTTAATTGAACACGGGCTAAACTCGGTGTGAAAAAGATAAACTTCCTAGTGTCTGTTAGACACTGCGTCAGTTTCCTATTTTCACTTTGAGTTTGACGCCCTTTGTATCTTAGACTTGAGCATAAAAAACGCTCGTTAAAAACTTTTTGAATAAAAAATATAGAAAAGGAACTATTTTCTCATGACAAAAGGAATCTTAGGGAAAAAAGTGGGAATGACTCAAATCTTCACTGAAGCTGGCGAATTGATCCCTGTAACAGTTATTGAAGCAACTCCAAACGTTGTTCTTCAAGTTAAAACTGTTGAAACAGACGGATACAACGCTATCCAAGTTGGTTTCGATGACAAACGCGAAGTATTGAGCAACAAACCTGCTAAAGGACATGTAGCGAAAGCTAACACGGCTCCTAAGCGCTTCATTCGTGAATTCAAAAACGTTGAAGGCTTGGAAGTTGGTGCTGAAATCACAGTTGAAACATTCGCAGCTGGAGACGTTGTTGACGTAACTGGTACTTCTAAAGGTAAAGGTTTCCAAGGTGTTATCAAACGCCACGGTCAATCACGTGGACCAATGGCTCACGGTTCTCGTTACCACCGTCGTCCAGGTTCTATGGGACCTGTTGCACCTAACCGCGTATTCAAAGGTAAAAACCTTGCAGGACGTATGGGTGGTGACCGCGTAACAATTCAAAACCTTGAAGTTGTACAAGTTGTTCCAGAAAAGAACGTTATCCTTATCAAAGGTAACGTACCGGGTGCTAAGAAATCTCTTATCACTATCAAATCAGCAGTTAAAGCTGGTAAATAATAAAGAAAGGGGAAATCAGTCACAATGGCAAACGTAACATTATTTGACCAAACTGGTAAAGAAGCTGGCCAAGTTGTTCTTAACGATGCAGTATTTGGTATCGAACCAAATGAATCAGTTGTGTTTGATGTGATCATCAGTCAACGCGCAAGCCTTCGTCAAGGAACACACGCTGTTAAAAACCGCTCTGCAGTATCAGGTGGTGGACGCAAACCATGGCGTCAAAAAGGAACTGGACGTGCTCGTCAAGGTTCTATCCGCTCACCACAATGGCGTGGTGGTGGTGTTGTCTTCGGACCAACTCCACGTTCATACGGCTACAAACTTCCACAAAAAGTTCGTCGCCTAGCTCTTAAATCAGTTTACTCTGAAAAAGTTGCTGAAAACAAATTCGTAGCTGTAGACGCTCTTTCATTTACAGCTCCAAAAACTGCTGAATTTGCAAAAGTTCTTGCAGCATTGAGCATCGATTCAAAAGTTCTTGTTATCCTTGAAGAAGGAAATGAATTCGCAGCTCTTTCAGCTCGTAACCTTCCAAACGTGAAAGTTGCAACTGCTACAACTGCAAGTGTTCTTGACATCGCAAATAGCGACAAACTTCTTGTCACACAAGCAGCTATCTCTAAAATCGAGGAGGTTCTTGCATAATGAATTTGTATGATGTTATCAAAAAACCTGTTATCACTGAAAGCTCAATGGCTCAACTTGAAGCAGGAAAATATGTATTTGAAGTTGACACTCGTGCACACAAACTTTTGATCAAGCAAGCTGTTGAAGCTGCTTTCGAAGGTGTTAAAGTTGCCAACGTTAACACAATCAACGTAAAACCAAAAACAAAACGTGTTGGACGTTACACTGGTTTTACTAACAAAACTAAAAAAGCTATCATCACACTTACAGCTGATTCAAAAGCAATCGAGTTGTTCGCTGCTGAAGCTGAATAATCTAAGGAGGAAATATCGTGGGAATTCGTGTTTATAAACCAACAACAAACGGTCGCCGTAATATGACTTCTTTGGATTTCGCTGAAATCACAACAAGCACTCCTGAAAAATCATTGCTTGTTGCTTTGAAGAGCAAGGCTGGTCGTAACAACAACGGTCGTATCACTGTTCGTCACCAAGGTGGTGGACACAAACGTTTCTACCGTTTGGTTGACTTCAAACGTAACAAAGACAACGTTGAAGCAGTTGTTAAAACTATCGAGTACGATCCAAACCGTTCTGCAAACATCGCTCTTGTACACTACACTGACGGTGTGAAAGCATACATCATCGCTCCAAAAGGTCTTGAAGTTGGTCAACGCATCGTTTCAGGTCCTGAAGCAGATATCAAAGTCGGAAACGCTCTTCCACTTGCTAACATCCCAGTTGGTACTTTGATCCACAACATCGAATTGAAACCAGGTCGTGGTGGAGAATTGGTACGTGCTGCTGGTGCTTCTGCTCAAGTATTGGGTCAAGAAGGTAAATACGTTCTTGTTCGTCTTCAATCTGGCGAAGTTCGTATGATTCTTGGAACTTGTCGTGCTACAGTTGGTGTTGTCGGAAACGAACAACATGGACTTGTAAACCTTGGTAAAGCAGGACGTAGCCGTTGGAAAGGTATCCGCCCAACAGTTCGTGGTTCTGTAATGAACCCTAACGATCACCCACACGGTGGTGGTGAAGGTAAAGCACCAGTTGGTCGTAAAGCACCATCAACTCCATGGGGCAAACCTGCTCTTGGTCTTAAAACTCGTAACAAGAAAGCGAAATCTGACAAACTTATCGTTCGTCGTCGCAACGAGAAATAATAGTAAACTAGTCGCCTAAGCAACTAGGAAATCCGCCAGCTCGGTAGCGCTCCATGTGAGCGCAAGCCGCTGTGGTACTACATTTAAAGGAGAAAATATAAAAATGGGACGCAGTCTTAAAAAAGGACCTTTCGTCGATGAGCATTTGATGAAAAAAGTTGAAGCTCAAGCTAACGACGAAAAGAAAAAAGTTATCAAAACTTGGTCACGTCGTTCGACGATCTTCCCAAGTTTCATTGGTTACACTATTGCAGTTTATGACGGACGTAAACACGTACCTGTTTACATCCAAGAAGACATGGTAGGTCACAAACTTGGTGAATTTGCACCAACTCGTACTTACAAAGGTCACGCTGCAGACGACAAGAAAACACGTAGAAAATAAGGAGAACATAAATGGCAGAAATTACTTCAGCTAAAGCAATGGCTCGTACAGTACGTGTTTCACCTCGTAAATCACGTCTTGTTCTTGACAACATCCGTGGTAAAAGCGTAGCCGATGCTATTGCAATCTTGACATTCACACCAAACAAAGCTGCTGAAATTATCTTGAAAGTTTTGAATTCAGCTGTAGCTAACGCTGAAAACAACTTTGGTTTGGACAAAGCTAACTTGGTAGTATCTGAAGCATTCGCAAACGAAGGACCAACTATGAAACGTTTCCGTCCACGTGCGAAAGGTTCAGCTTCACCAATCAACAAACGTACAGCTCACATCACTGTAGCTGTTGCAGAAAAATAAGGAGGTAAAATCGTGGGTCAAAAAGTACATCCAATTGGTATGCGTGTCGGCATCATCCGTGATTGGGATGCCAAATGGTATGCTGAAAAAGAATACGCGGATTACCTTCATGAAGATCTTGCAATCCGTAAATTCGTTCAAAAAGAACTTGCTGACGCAGCAGTTTCAACTATCGAAATTGAACGCGCAGTAAACAAAGTTAACGTTTCACTTCATACTGCTAAACCAGGTATGGTTATCGGTAAAGGTGGTGCTAACGTTGATGCACTCCGTGCAAAACTTAACAAATTGACTGGAAAACAAGTACACATCAACATCATCGAAATCAAACAACCTGATTTGGATGCTCACCTTGTAGGTGAAGGAATTGCTCGTCAATTAGAGCAACGTGTCGCTTTCCGTCGTGCACAAAAACAAGCAATCCAACGTGCAATGCGTGCTGGAGCTAAAGGAATCAAAACTCAAGTATCAGGTCGTTTGAACGGTGCAGATATCGCTCGTGCTGAAGGATACTCTGAAGGAACTGTTCCACTTCACACACTTCGTGCAGATATCGATTACGCTTGGGAAGAAGCAGATACTACATACGGTAAACTTGGTGTTAAAGTATGGATCTACCGTGGTGAAGTTCTTCCAGCTCGTAAAAACACTAAAGGAGGTAAATAACCAATGTTAGTACCTAAACGTGTTAAACACCGTCGTGAATTCCGTGGAAAAATGCGCGGTGAAGCAAAAGGTGGAAAAGAAGTAGCATTCGGTGAATACGGTCTTCAAGCTACAACTAGCCACTGGATCACTAACCGCCAAATCGAAGCTGCTCGTATCGCCATGACTCGTTACATGAAACGTGGTGGTAAAGTTTGGATTAAAATCTTCCCACACAAATCATACACTGCTAAAGCTATCGGTGTGCGTATGGGATCTGGTAAAGGGGCACCTGAAGGTTGGGTAGCACCAGTTAAACGTGGAAAAGTGATGTTTGAAGTTGCTGGTGTATCTGAAGAGATCGCTCGCGAAGCGCTTCGTCTTGCTAGCCACAAATTGCCAGTTAAATGTAAATTCGTAAAACGTGAAGCAGAATAAGGAGAAGGCATGAAACTTAATGAAGTAAAAGAATTTGTTAAAGAACTTCGTGGTCTTTCTCAAGAAGAACTCGCGAAGCGCGAAAACGAATTGAAAAAAGAATTGTTTGAACTTCGTTTCCAAGCTGCTACTGGTCAATTGGAACAAACAGCTCGCTTGAAAGAAGTTAAAAAACAAATCGCTCGTATCAAAACAGTTCAATCTGAAGCGAAATAATAGACTAGGGAAGGAGAAATTTCAATGGAACGCAATAATCGTAAAGTTCTTGTTGGACGTGTTGTATCTGACAAAATGGACAAGACAATCACAGTTGTAGTTGAAACAAAACGTAACCACCCAGTCTATGGTAAACGTATTAACTACTCTAAGAAATACAAAGCACATGATGAAAACAATGTTGCCAAAGAAGGCGATATCGTACGTATCATGGAAACTCGTCCGCTTTCAGCTACAAAACGTTTCCGTCTTGTAGAAGTTGTTGAAGAAGCGGTCATCATCTAATCAAGCCTGAAAGGAGAAAACTGAAATGATTCAAACAGAAACTCGTTTGAAAGTCGCAGACAACAGCGGTGCTCGCGAAATCTTGACTATCAAAGTTCTTGGTGGTTCAGGACGTAAATTTGCAAACATCGGTGATGTTATTGTGGCATCTGTAAAACAAGCTACTCCTGGTGGTGCGGTTAAAAAAGGTGACGTTGTAA
>CAJPRB010000122.1:0-5262 GCA_905372925.1 uncultured Streptococcus sp. | reverse complement strand
TTTCAAGCCTGCCTAGTCTGTTAGATATCTTCGTCTTTGCAACAGTTGGAATCATTTTTGCCGGTTTGACCCGCTATACCAAGAGCATTTATCCATCCTATGCGGTGCATGTGATTAATAATATTGTAACGACCTTACCATTTTTGCTCACTTTTCTACATAGGGTCTTGGGTTGAAAAAACCAAAAGGCTTGCTTTTTAGCTATAGAGGAGGTCATCATGTATAAACACTTATTTTTCCTAGATTCCAAAACCTTAGACTGGTTGACACCCTATATTCTAGTCTTGGCTTCTGACACCATTGCCTTTAATGTTTTTGTGCTAACCTTTGTGTCTGCGGTGGTCTTTAATTTCCTAAATCCCATGCTAGCTTTTATAGTTATATTTTTGGGGGCTGGCTATGTTGTCGGATTTTGGTTACTAAAATGGTTTGTTTTGGAAAGACTAGAGCTCAAGGATGACTTGTAGGGAAGTTTGTTTGTTGAGGAGGATAGCTTTATGGCCATTTTCAATAAGTGCCACGCCTTGTTTTTGGATTTTTAGTATTTGCAATCCTTGGTGCAGCGGGTTATTCCATCAATCAAGGAGATTATTTTCAACACCAGTACACATTCATTGCTGTAAAGAGTCTCTTGCTTTTCCTTAGTTTTGGCTATGCGAAAGGGTTTGATATGATTTCTTTTGTGATTTTAAGCAAGAAACAACTCTTGCTCTTTATTGGAATCTTTTTTCTCACTATGCTGGTAAATATAGGCTATCATGCTTTTTTCTCAGTTGCTTCTGGTGCCTCGGCTCAACACCTTGAGGAAACGAGTAAAGGACTTTCGCTTTCCTTTATTGTCAGTGCCACAGTTTTGGCACCTATCCAGGAGGAATTTATGTTTAGAGGAATTCTTCAAGGTGCGGTTTTTGAAAATTCTTGGCTAGGGCTTGTGCTGACTTCCTCTCTCTTTTCTTTTATGCATGGACCTTATGATGTGCCTTCGTTTTTCTATTATCTACTTGGGGGCTTGTTGCTGGGCTTTGCTTATAAAAAGAGCCAAAATTTATGGGTTTCTACTCTAGTCCATATGTTTTACAACAGTTTGCCATTTTTAACTTATTTCTAAAAATCATGAAAAGGTAAGCAGAAGACGGTGCTTGCCTTTTTTAAGCTATAATGATAGCCTGAGCCAATTGAGATGCTTTTCTTTGAGAATCAGTTGTGGAGCGGTTGACGAATAGACCAAAAACTAGTAGAATAGTAAGGAAACTTTATACGGAGGAAAGAAATGGACTTGGGTGATAATGAGCTAACGCTGACCCCTATCCCTGGGAAGAGCGGCAAAGCTTATATGGGAAGCTACCCTGATGGGAAGCGCGTCTTTGTAAAAATGAACACCTCTCCAATCCTACCTGGCCTAGCCAGAGAACAAATCGCTCCTCAATTACTATGGACTCGTCGTTTGCCAGATGGCAGTGATATGTGTGCTCAGGAATGGCTGACGGGCAAAATCTTGACCCCTTACGACATGAATCGCAAGCAGATTATCAATATCTTGAACCGTCTCCACCGCTCGCGTCCTTTGATGAAGCAGTTGAGCCGTTTGGGATATACCATGGAAAAACCAGTTGATTTATTGCGTTCTTGGCAACAAGAAGTACCAGAAATCTTGAAGCAGAACCACTATTTGAACAGTGTGATTGCGGAGCTAGGTAAGACGGTTCCAGGTTTTAGAGAAGACCATGCAACGATTGTGCATGGGGATCTTCGCCATAGTAATTGGATTGAGACAGAGAGTGGACTCGTTTATCTAGTGGATTGGGATTCGGTTCGCCTGACGGATCGTATGTTTGATGTGGCGCATTTGCTATGCCACTACATTCCAGATTATCAGTGGCGCCAATGGTTAAGAGACTATGGCTATAAGTACAATCAGACAGTGTTAGATAAATTGTATTGGTATGGTCAGTATTCTTACTTGAACCAGATTGCCAAATACTGTGAAAATCAAGATTTAGACAATGTAAACCGGGAGATTTATGCCTTGCGCGTCTTCCGTGACAAGTATGGAAAGAAGAGATGAGAGTAAGAAATCGTAAAGGGGCGACAGAATTACTAGAGGCTAATCCCCAGTATGTGGTCCTCAATCCCTTGGAAGCTAAAGGGAAATGGCGAGACTTGTTTGGAAATGATCATCCGATTCATGTTGAAGTTGGAAGTGGCAAAGGGGCCTTCGTATCAGGAATGGCCAAACAAAACCCTGACATCAACTATATCGGGATTGACATCCAAAAGTCGGTATTGAGTTATGCCTTGGACAAGGTGCTTGAAGTTGGAGTTCCTAATATCAAGTTGTTGTGGGTAGATGGTTCAGATTTGACAGACTACTTTGAAGACGGTGAGATTGATCGCCTCTACCTAAACTTTTCAGATCCCTGGCCTAAAAAACGCCATGAAAAACGTCGTTTGACTTACAAGAGTTTCTTGGATACCTTTAAGCGTATTTTGCCTGAGAATGGGGAAATCCATTTCAAGACAGATAACCGTGGCTTGTTTGAGTACAGTCTAGTGAGCTTTTCTCAGTATGGGATGAAACTCAATGGTGTTTGGCTGGACTTGCATGCCAGTGATTTTGAAGGCAATGTCATGACGGAGTATGAGCAAAAATTCTCCAGCAAAGGTCAAGTGATCTACCGAGTTGAGGCAGAATTTTAAGAAATAGCTTGAAAACCAGCTGTTTGAGTGCTAATACTTTACATAAATTGACAAACGTGCTATACTGATAGTAAGAATATGAGAAAGAGAGGCGGGGAAATATCTTCGCCTCTTGCTTATGAGGAGGTGGACGCAATCGCAACAATCGTAGAATTAGTCAGAGAAGTTGTAGAACCTGTCATCCAAGCGCCTTTCGAGCTCGTGGATATCGAGTATGGAAAGATTGGCAGTGACATGATTCTCAGTATTTTTGTAGATAAACCCGAAGGAATTACCTTGAACGACACGGCAGACCTGACAGAAATCATCAGTCCTGTTCTTGATACTATCAAGCCTGATCCCTTCCCAGAACAATATTTCCTAGAAATCACCAGTCCAGGCTTGGAACGTCCTTTAAAAACTAAGGATGCTGTCGCTGGAGCTGTTGGGAAATACATTCATGTCGGGCTCTACCAAGCTATCGATAAGCAAAAAGTCTTTGAAGGGACCTTAGTATCCTTTGAAGAGGATGAGTTGACTATGGAGTATATGGACAAGACACGTAAGAAAATCGTTCAAATTCCATACAGTTTAGTATCAAAAGCACGTTTAGCAGTAAAACTATAGAAAAGAAAGGATAGCTTTTGAGGATTCAAAAGCAAAAAGAACATGAGTAAAGAAATGCTAGAGGCCTTCCGCATTTTGGAAGAAGACAAGGGAATCAAAAAAGAAGACATCATCGACGCAGTTGTAGAGTCGCTTCGTTCCGCTTATCGCAGACGCTATGGTCAATCTGATAGCGTAGCCATCGACTTCAACGAAAAAACAGGTGACTTTACCGTTTATACTGTCCGTGAAGTTGTTGATGAAGTATTTGATAGCCGTTTGGAAATCAGCTTGAAAGATGCTCTTGCCATTAATTCAGCCTATGAACTTGGTGATAAAATTAAGTTTGAAGAAGCACCTGCTGAGTTTGGTCGTGTAGCAGCCCAATCTGCCAAACAAACCATCATGGAAAAAATGCGCAAGCAAACACGTGCCATCACATATAATACTTACAAAGAACATGAACAAGAAATCATGTCTGGTACAGTAGAACGTTTTGACAACCGCTTTATTTATGTCAACCTTGGCAGCATCGAAGCGCAATTGTCAAAACAAGACCAAATCCCTGGAGAGGTGTTTGCTTCCCACGACCGTATCGAAGTCTACGTTTACAAGGTTGAAGACAACCCTCGTGGTGTCAACGTCTTTGTTAGCCGTAGCCATCCAGAAATGATCAAACGTTTGATGGAGCAAGAAATTCCAGAAGTGTATGACGGAACTGTCGAAATCATGAGTGTGGCTCGTGAAGCTGGTGACCGTACTAAGGTTGCCGTTCGTAGCCACAATCCAAACGTTGATGCTATCGGGACAATCGTTGGACGTGGTGGTGCTAACATCAAGAAAATCACCAGTAAATTCCACCCAGCTCGTTACGATGCCAAGAGCGATCGCATGATTCCTGTCGAAGAAAACATCGACGTTATCGAGTGGGTAGCAGATCCAGCTGAGTTTATCTACAATGCCATCGCACCTGCAGAAGTTGACCAAGTTATCTTTGATGAAAATGACAGCAAACGTGCCTTGGTTGTTGTACCTGATAACAAGCTTTCTCTTGCCATCGGTCGTCGTGGACAAAACGTTCGCTTGGCAGCTCACTTGACGGGTTACCGTATCGATATCAAGTCTGCCAGTGAGTTTGAAGCTATGGAAGAAGCAGGTCAAGTTGATTACGCAGTTGCGGATGAATTGACTGAAGAATAAAAGCTGCTAGAGGAGGGAAAGATGAAAACAAGAAAAATCCCTTTGCGCAAGTCTGTTGTGTCTAACGAAGTGATTGACAAGCGTGATTTGCTCCGCATTGTCAAGAACAAAGAAGGACAGGTCTTTATCGATCCGACAGGCAAGGCCAATGGCCGTGGCGCTTATATCAAGCTAGACAATGCAGAAGCCCTAGAGGCCAAAAAGAAGAAAGTCTTTAACCGCAGCTTTAACATGGAAGTGGAAGAAAGCTTTTATGATGAGTTGATCGCTTATGTGGATCACAAAGTAAAAAGAAGAGAGTTAGGACTTGAATAAGCAAAAGATAAGCAATCTCTTGGGTCTTGCTCAACGAGCAGGTAGGATCATATCGGGTGAGGAATTGGTGGTCAAGGCCATTCAAGACCAGAAAGCCAAGCTAGTCTTTCTAGCCCATGATGCTGGATCCAATCTAACCAAGAAGATTCAAGATAAAAGTGACTATTATCAAGTAGAAGTTATAACCGTGTTTTCAACACTGGAATTAAGCATAGCAGTCGGAAAATCAAGAAAGGTTTTGGCTGTGACTGATGCTGGATTTACAAAGAAAATGAGGTCTCTTATGGAATAGAAGAGGAGGACATGATTTGTCTAAGAAAAGATTGTACGAAATCGCAAAAGAACTTGGAAAAGAAAGTAAAGAAGTTGTAGCGCGTGCAAAAGAGTTGGGCTTGGATGTGAAAAGCCACTCATCGAGCGTGGAAGCTGCTGCTGCTGAACAAATCGCGGCTAGCTTTAAACCTG
>CAJPRB010000121.1:0-5272 GCA_905372925.1 uncultured Streptococcus sp. | reverse complement strand
TCCAAAAACGTATTGCTCGTTTGAAAGAAATCAAACGTATGGAAGAAGAAGGAATTTTCGACGTTCTTCCTAAGAAAGAAGTTGCACTTCTTAACAAACAACGTGCACGTCTTGAAAAATTCTTGGGTGGTATCGAAGACATGCCTCGTATCCCAGATGTAATGTACGTAGTTGACCCACATAAAGAGCAAATCGCTGTTAAAGAAGCTAAAAAATTGGGTATCCCAGTTGTAGCGATGGTTGACACAAATACTGATCCAGACGATATCGATGTAATCATCCCAGCTAACGATGACGCTATCCGCGCTGTTAAATTGATCACAGCTAAATTGGCTGATGCTATCATCGAAGGACGCCAAGGAGAAGATGCAGCAGTTGAAGCAGAATTTGCAGCTTCAGAAGCTCAAGCAGACTCAATCGAAGAAATCGTTGAAGTTGTAGAAGGCGACAACGCTTAATTCATATAAATAGTAATTACCTAGGAGGGCGGGGCCTAGCCCAGCTCTCCTATTTTTAAAAAATATAGGAGAATCAAAATGGCAGAAATTACAGCTAAACTTGTAAAAGAGTTGCGTGAAAAATCTGGTGCCGGTGTTATGGACGCTAAAAAAGCGCTTGTAGAAACAGACGGTGATATCGAAAAAGCGATCGAATTGCTTCGCGAAAAAGGTATGGCGAAGGCAGCTAAGAAAGCTGACCGTGTTGCTGCAGAAGGTTTGACTGGTGTATTTGTTAATGGTAACGTTGCAGCAGTAGTTGAAGTAAATGCTGAAACTGACTTCGTTGCGAAAAACGCTCAATTCGTTGACTTGGTAAATGCTACAGCTAAAGTAATCGCTGAAGGTAAACCAGCTAACAACGAAGAAGCTCTTGCTTTGACAATGCCTTCAGGTGAAACTCTTGAAGCTGCATATGTATCTGCAACAGCTACAATCGGTGAAAAAATCTCATTCCGTCGTTTTGCTTTGCTTGAAAAAACAGATGCACAACACTTCGGAGCATACCAACACAATGGTGGACGTATCGGTGTTATCTCTGTAATCGAAGGTGGAGACGAAGCACTTGCTAAACAAATCTCAATGCACATTGCTGCGATGAAACCAACAGTTCTTTCTTACAAAGAATTGGATGAGCAATTCGTTAAAGATGAGTTGGCACAATTGAACCACGTAATTGATCAAGACAACGAAAGCCGTGCAATGGTTGGTAAACCAGCTCTTCCACACTTGAAGTATGGATCAAAAGCACAATTGACTGATGAAGTGATTGCTCAAGCTGAAGCTGATATCAAAGCTGAGTTGGCTGCAGAAGGCAAACCAGAAAAAATCTGGGACAAAATCATCCCAGGTAAAATGGATCGCTTCATGCTTGACAACACCAAAGTTGACCAAGCATACACACTTCTTGCACAAGTATACATCATGGATGACAGCAAGACAGTTGAAGCTTACCTTGAATCAGTAAATGCTTCAGTAGTTGAGTTCGCTCGCTTTGAAGTTGGTGAAGGTATTGAGAAAGCTGCAAACGACTTTGAAGCAGAAGTTGCAGCTACAATGGCAGCAGCCTTGAATAACTAATAGAAAAGGAAGCAAATTGCTTCCTTTTTCTTTTTGTCTAGAGAGTAGGCTCTATATGAGTAAACAAAAAGCCCTTTAATAAGGGCTAAGTGCATTTAGGAGGCTACACTTCAAATTCATAGAGTGCTGTAGACAAATAACGTTCGCCGTTATCTGGTGCTAAAGCAAGGACTTTCTTACCTGTACCTAATTTCTTGGCAACCTCAATTGCCCCGTAAATCGCTGCAGCTGAAGAAATCCCAACAAGGAAGCCTTCTTTTCCACCAATTTCACGGCCAAGTGCTAAAGCTTCATCTGACGTTACGCGGACGATACCATCATAGGCCTTTGTATCAAGTGTCTCAGGAATAAATCCAGCTGAGATGCCTTGAATTTTGTGGGGTCCTGGTTTTTCACCAGACAAGATAGCTGACTCGTCTGCCTCAACTGCATAAACTTGAATGTTTGAATTTGCTGCTTTAAGAGCGTGAGAGACACCTGAGATCGTTCCACCAGTACCAACACCACCCACAAAAGCATCTAAACCATCAGAACCGAAAGCAGCCAGTATTTCAGCTCCTGTTGTTCTTTCGTGTACTTCTGGATTAGCTGGATTATTAAATTGGAGTGGAAGGAAGCCGTCACGTTCAGCGGCGATTTCCTGAGCTTTGGCAATGGCCCCTTTCATTCCTTCGCTACCAGGAGTGAGGACGAGTTCAGCACCATAGGCTTGGATAATCTTACGGCGTTCCACGCTCATCGTTTCAGGCATGACGATAACAACTTTATATCCTTTAGCAGCACCTACCCACGAAAGACCGATACCAGTGTTTCCACTCGTTGCTTCAACAATAGTAGCACCCGGTTTTAGAATACCATCTTGTTCCGCTTTTTCAATCATGCTAAGGGCAATGCGGTCTTTTACTGACGATCCAGGGTTAAAAGCTTCTAGTTTAACATAGACGTCTGCAGCACCCTCTGGAACAATGTTGTTAAGTTTAACAATCGGTGTTTGTCCGATTAGTTCAGTGATATTGTTATAAATAGCCATAGATATACCTCTTTGTATAAGATGATACTAGTATAACGCGCTTAAGGCTATTTGTAAAATATAGAAATCCTATCAAAGTGATAGGATTTTTTTATATCAAGCATCTAAGCTGTAAATTTGCGAATAAATTTAGTAAGTACTATTTATATTTTTTATTTACACTAAGTTTACAGGAACCTCAACTTCCCGTAAACCTTGATCTGTTAAAGCAACCTTTCCATTAAAAAACTCCACAAGAGCAGCCTTGATATTTTCTTTCTCTTCCTTGTCAACATAAATCATCGTATCGACTTGATCTGTAAAGTTTGTATCCAGCTCCATGAGATGATAGTCTCTAAGAAAATTGCCATATTCTTGATACTGAGCATAAGACATTTGAATGGCTATACCAGCCTGCTCTTTGATTTCAATAATGCCAATCTCTTTGACAGCCAAGGCCACACTACCTGCATAAGCACGAATCAAACCGCCAGCACCTAGCTTGATTCCTCCAAAGTAGCGGGTAACTACTACACAGACATTGGTAAGATTATGATTTTCTAAGACACCGAGCATAGGGACTCCAGCAGTACCACTAGGCTCACCGTCATCACTCGTACGCTTAATCTCACTTCGTTCCCCTACAATAAAAGCTGAGCAGTTATGGGTAGCTTTGTAGTGTTCTTTTTTGACGGCAGTGATGAAATCACGCGCCTCTTCTTCACTATAGACACGCTTTGCATGACAGATAAAGCGGGATTTTTTGATTTCTTCTTGGACTTGCCCGTCCTCTTTAATTGTTCTAAATTCCATGATTTAATTGTACTAAAAAAATACCTAAAGCGCTAGATTTTTACGAATAAAGAAGTATGAAAGTAAATCCAAATTATCTCGGTCGCTTGTTTACTGAGAAAGAATTAACTAAAGAAGAACGTCAGATGGCCGTGAAACTGCCAGCAATGAGAAAAGAGAAGGGAAAACTTTTCTGTCAACGTTGTAATAGTAGCATTCTAGAAGAATGGTATTTGCCTGTTGGTGCTTACTACTGCAGGGAGTGCTTGCTGATGAAGCGAGTCAGGAGTGATCAAGCTTTATACTATTTTCCGCAGGAAGATTTTCCTAAGCAAGATGTTCTCAAATGGCGTAGTCAGTTAACACCTTTTCAGGAAAAAGTGTCAGAGGGACTTCTTCAAGCGGTAGACAAGCAAGAGCCAACCTTGGTTCACGCTGTAACAGGAGCGGGAAAGACAGAGATGATTTATCAAGTTGTGGCTAAAGTGATTGATGAAGGTGGTGCAGTTTGTTTAGCCAGCCCTCGAATAGATGTTTGCTTGGAGTTATATAAGCGACTGCAGAATGACTTTGCTTGTGAGATAGCACTACTTCATGGTGAGTCAGAACCCTATTTTCGAACACCACTAGTTGTTGCAACGACGCATCAGTTATTAAAATTCTATCATGCCTTTGATTTGTTGATAGTAGATGAGGTAGATGCCTTTCCTTATGTTGACAACTCTATGCTTTACTATGCTGTAAAGAATAGTGTAAAGGAGGATGGTCTGAGAATCTTTTTAACAGCGACATCTACAGATGAGTTAGATAAGAAGGTTCGCACAGGAGAATTAAAACGATTGAGCTTGCCCAGACGATTTCATGGAAATCCTTTAATTATTCCAAAACCAGTTTGGTTATCGGATTTTAATCGTTATTTAGATAAGCGTCAGTTGTCACCTAAGTTAAAAACCTTTATTGAGAGGCAGAGAAGAACAGGTTATCCATTGTTAATCTTTTCATCAGAAATTAAAAAAGGCGAGAAACTAAAAGAAATCTTGCAGGTGTATTTTCCAGATGAGAAAATTGGTTTTGTGTCTTCTGTGACAGAAGACCGATTAGAGCAGGTGCAAGCTTTTCGAGATGGAGAACTAACAATACTGCTCAGTACGACAATATTGGAGCGTGGAGTTACCTTCCCTTGTGTGGATGTTTTCGTAGTAGAAGCTAATCATCGACTCTTTACCAAGTCTAGCTTGATTCAGATTGGTGGGCGAGTCGGGCGTAGTATGGATAGACCAACTGGTGAGTTGCTCTTCTTTCATGATGGATTAAATACTTCCATCAAAAAGGCAATCAAGGAAATCAAGCAGATGAACAAGGAGGCGGGATTATGAATTGTTTATTATGTGGACAGACAACAAAGAGTGACTTGACTTTTAGTCATCTCCTTCTTTTGAAGAATGAGCGCAACTATCTTTGTTCAGCTTGTGATTCTACTTTTGAGAAGATAGGTGAGGATCATTGTCCGAGCTGCATGAAAACGGGTCTGTCAATAAAGTGTCAAGACTGTAAATTTTGGTGTAAAGAAGGCATCCAAGTTAGTCATAAAGCGATATTAACCTACAATCAATCTATGAAAGACTTCTTTAGTCTATATAAGTTTGAAGGGGATTTTCTGCTTCGAAAGGTTTTTGCTCCTGTTCTTGCTGATGAGTTGAAAAAGTATGGAGACTATGAATTTGTGGTAATTCCCCTAAGTCCTGAAAGATTGCTTGAGAGGGGATTTAATCAGGTTGAAGGTTTGGTTGAGGCGGCAGGATTTTCTTTTCAAGACTTACTAGAGAAAAGAGAAGAGAAGGCTAGTTCTTCTAAGAATCGCTCAGAACGATTAGCTCCTGAAATTCATTTTTAT
>CAJPRB010000120.1:0-5274 GCA_905372925.1 uncultured Streptococcus sp. | reverse complement strand
CAACCGTTGTAGGTGGTGCAGCAACTGAGATTTTTGGTGTGGTCGGTATGGCTAGCAAAAATACCCTCAAAGATAATTTCCAAGCCCTTCTTGGTAAGGAAAATTATGCAAAAGGTGTTGTCGTGAAGGCAGCCGAGGATGGCAGCATTGCAGTTGATGTTTATACCGTGTTGAGCTACGGAACAAAGATTAGTGAAGTCTCAAAAAACATCCAAGGGAGCGTTCGTTTTAGCTTGGAAAACCAACTAGGAATTACTGCTCAGACTGTGAATGTCTACATTCAAAATATCAAAGTTGTAGGAGAATAATCGTGTCAAAAATTACTACCAGCTTATTTCAAGAGATGGTGCAGGCTGCATCAACTCGTTTGAATAAGCAAGCAGAATATGTCAATTCATTAAACGTCTTTCCAGTTCCAGATGGAGATACTGGGACAAACATGGGGATGACCATCGAAAATGGTGCCAAAGAAGTAGCAGACAAACCAGCTTCTACAGTTGGAGAAGTGGCGAGCATTCTTGCTAAGGGGCTCTTGATGGGTGCGCGTGGGAACTCAGGGGTTATCACGTCTCAACTTTTCCGTGGATTCTCCCAAGCTATCAGAGATAAAGACGAGTTAACAGGTCAAGACTTGGCTCTTGCTTTCCAATCTGGTGTCGAAGTAGCCTACAAGGCGGTTATGAAACCAGTTGAGGGAACTATTTTGACAGTTTCTCGTGGTGCAGCCATTGGGGCTAAGAAAAAAGCCGAGGAGACAGATGATGCTGTTGAGGTCATGCGAGCAGCCTTGGAAGGTGCTAAGAGAGCTCTGGCTAAGACACCAGAAATGCTCCCAGTCTTGAAAGAGGTTGGTGTCGTGGACTCTGGTGGTCAAGGTTTGGTATTCATCTACGAAGGTTTCCTTTCAGCACTCACTGGTGAATACAGTGCTTCTGAAGACTTTGTAGCGACCCCTGCCAACATGAGTGAAATGATCAATGCTGAGCACCACAAGTCTGTAGCAGGTCATGTGGCAACTGAGGATATTACCTTCGGTTACTGTACGGAGATCATGGTTGCTCTCAAACAAGGCCCAACTTATGCCAAAGATTTTGATTATGATGAATTCCGCAACTACTTGAATGACCTTGGGGATTCTCTACTTGTTGTCAACGATGATGAGATTGTCAAAGTTCACGTCCATACCGAAGATCCAGGTCTTGTCATGCAAGAAGGACTTAAATATGGTAGCTTGGTCAAGGTTAAAGTGGACAACATGCGTAACCAACACGAAGCACAAGTTGAAAAAGAAGCAGCACAAGTCAGCAAGCTAGCTGAAGAGAAGGAATACGCCCTTATCGCAGTAGTAGCTGGTCAAGGATTAGCAGATATCTTCCGTGCCCAAGGTGTGGATTATGTCATCGAAGGTGGGCAAACTATGAACCCTTCAACGGAGGACTTTATCAAGGCTGTTGAACAGGTCAATGCTCGCAACATCATCTTCTTGCCAAACAACAAAAATATCTTTATGGCAGCTCAGTCTGCGGCTGAAGTGCTTGAACAACCAGCTGTTGTGGTAGAAGCACGTACAATTCCTCAAGGGTTGACAAGCCTGCTTGCCTTTGACCAAAGCAAGTCTATCGAAGAAAATAAAGAACGTATGACTGCAGCTCTTGGCGATGTCATCAGCGGTAGTGTAACGACTGCCGTTCGTGATACAACTATCGATGGCTTGGTAATCCATGAAAATGACAATCTTGGTATGGTTGATGGGAAAATCCTTGTGTCAAACCCTGACATTCACCAAACCTTGACTGAAACTTTGAAACATATGTTGGACGAAGATAGTGAAATCGTGACTTTCTATGTCGGTGAAGACGGAAGCGAAGAACTTGCCAATGAAATTGCCCAAGAAATCGCAGAAGAATTTGAAGATGTTGAAGTAGAGATTTACCAAGGTCAACAACCAGTTTACCCATATCTTTTCAGTGTAGAATAGGAGATTTATGAAAAAAGTTTTAGGATTGATTTTTGCAGCGTTACTTGCTCTTGCTGGCTGTGGTCAAACCAATACTGCAACAACAGAGTCAAGTAGTACAGCAAGTTCGGTTGATTCATCTAGTCAGGCCAGTCAGGTAAAAGAAGAAATCAAGGAAACGACCAAAGTCCTTAAAGGAAAGATGAACGAATTTGATGTAACCATGACTTTTGTTTATACGGATGTTGTAAAACGATACAAGATGGATATGTTGGGAGAAATGGGAGAGGAAATTCCTGCAGAAATTACTCTGGAGGAATTTCAAGCAGCCTTTCGCGAAGTTATGGAAAGCTCTCCAGAGTATATTGAAATCAAGGACGAACCAGGTGTTAAGGTTGAATATTTTATCGCCGATAATAAAAAGATGAGAATAGTTATCGATCTTGACCTTGAAAAAGCAGATATGGATAGAGTTAAAAAGACTTATTTCTTTGAACCACTTGAGGATAGTATAGAAGACTTTAAGAAGCCGAATGCTCTGATTGCTGGTTTAAAATTACACGGATTTAAAGAAGAATAAACAAAAGAGGCTAGGACGAAAAATCCTGCCCTCTTTTTATTTGTAAGAATACTTTGTGCGGGTAACAGATAGATCAAGTCTTTCTTAGACTTTAAACGGTTTCTAATCATATTCGCGTGACTAGAATTAGGAAATTGATACTTGGTATAGGGACATCTACCCCACCGCCTCTTTATATGACATTTGTCATATTTCCTAGTGACAGAAGCATCTAGCTCCGTCAACTTCAAAAGACTATAATTGAAGTAGAAACTGGAGGAAGAAGAAATGAAAAATAAAATGATTGTCGCAGTGAGTTTAGTAGCAGCAGGAGTTATGACCTATCTCATGTTTTCAGGATTGGACGAGGGTTTCTATCATTTTCCTTGGGAGCTGTTTGCTGGCTTTGGAATGATGTCTTGGCTTGTCAGAGAAGGCCTGAAATTAGTCAGAGATGTGAAAAAGGAGTTTGAGGAATGAAAAAAGCAATCATCTATCTCTTTATCGGCCTGTCACTCTTGATATGGTTAGTGGAGATGTTCACTGGTTGGTTTGACCAAACCTTACTTCGCCAATTCATTCGTGGTGCTTGGGGTTTTGGATTTATGATTTTCGTTGTTTTCCCTATGGGAATGAAGTGGTTGAAAGGAGAATCTCATGACTGTGATTAAAGTTGAGAAATTGAGTAAGAAAATAAAAGACAAGGAGATCTTGCGGAACATCTCTTTTGAAATCCACCATGGTGAATGTGTCGCTTTGATTGGGCCTAACGGAGCAGGTAAAACAACCTTGATTGATTGCCTCTTGGGCGACAAGTTCATGAGCTCAGGTCAGATAGCCATTCAAGGGTTTGCACCAACAGATCCTCGATTAAAGCAGCTTATTTCTGTCTTGCCCCAAGAAAATGCAGTTGTTCAAAGCTTGAAAGTGAAAGAACTTCTATCATTTTTCAAGTCACTTTATCCCGACAGTCTCTCAGACAAAGAAATTGATGACTTGTTAAGATTCTCAGATAAGCAGAAAAATCAGCTAGCGGGCAAGTTGTCTGGTGGGCAAAAACGTTTGTTCTCTTTTGTGTTGGCTTTAATCGGTCGTCCGAAAATTCTACTTTTAGATGAGCCAACTGCTGCCATGGATACCTCGACACGTCAGCATTTTTGGGAAATTGTCAATCAATTAAAGAAAAATGGTGTGACCATTGTCTATTCTTCTCACTATATCGAGGAGGTAGAGCATACGGCTGACCGCATCTTGGTCCTCCACAAGGGTGAATTGATTCGCGATACGACGCCTTATGCCATGCGTGGTGAAGAACAAGAAAAACACTTTACCGTGCCTCTAACCTATCAGGATTTTGTCAATACCTTGACTATAGTTCAAGAGATTGAAATCAAGCAAAATGCTCTTTCTTTCACAACAAAAGAAGCCAGCCAGGTATGGAAAGTCTTGCAAGAACAGGGCTGCACGATCGAAGAAATTGAAGTTCGCAATCGAACTCTCTTAGACAGTATTTTCGAAACGACTCAAGACTAAAGGAGATTGACGATGAAAAATATGACAAGTCTCATGAAAGTGGAAATCATTCTGATGAAACGGCAAGCCGTCTACTACTTGCTATCCATCGGACTCCCAAGTGTGTTTTACCTTATTTTTTCTGGTATGATGTCAGGGTCAGATATTCCAGAAATTGCTCTTCAAGCCTATCTTTTTGCCATGACGCTCTTTAGTATCATGTCAAGTGCCTTTTTCAGTATCCCTAGCACACTCGAGTCTGATAAGACAAACAACTGGCAAAAATTGATTCAACATTCTCCGGTATCTATGGTAGAATATTATGTATCAAAACTGTTCAGTACCCTACTGACTTTCTTGTTATCAATTATTGTTGTCTTTTCGGTTGGTCATTTTGTCCGTGGAGTGACTCTACCTTGGCTTGATTGGTTGGTAATCGGTGCTATTTTGCTGGTCGGAAGCGTGGTCTTTATCAGCATGGGTGTCTTGGTGAGCTTGCTTCCCAGTGCTCAATTGATGACGGTTGTTGGAAATATTGCCTATATTGCTTTGGCTGTCCTAGGTGGACTCTGGTTCCCTTTGAGTTCCTTCCCAGAATGGCTCCAATCCATTGGAAAACTGACTCCAACCTATCAACTGATGCAGGTCGTCTCTACTTATTTGGAGCACCACGAGTTTAACATTCTTGCTGCCTTGGTTGTACTAGGTTATACAGTTTTCTTTGGTGTATTGGTAATCCAACTGAAAAAACGGATCGAGGTAAAATAAATCTATGTTGGAAAAATTAAAAAACACTCATTATATGTTTCATATTTCAACAGTGTTTATCATCTTTCCTATAGCGGGTGTCATCAGTGGAGAGTACCCGCTTTTAACCTTGTTCTGGACATTATTATTTGTCTTAGCCTTTTATTCGATTTTATTAAGTCAAAACCGTACTGTGCAGTGGCTGGCTTGGTGGGTCATGATTGCCTACATTTTTTATACATCGATTTGGCTGAATTCGGGTTTCACATGGTTTATCTTTTATTTATCTAACCTCCTCATTTATGAGCTGGATGAGATTTCTCTTCACTCTTGGCGTTTTGTCAGTTTTGTTGTCTTGCAACCCTTGATTTTAACCGGGATTTATATGGTCAATCATGTTAGTCCCTGGCAACTGCTCTTTTTCTTGCTGACCTTTGTCTTTTCTGATGCTTTTACCTTTGGTCTCTACCGAATTCGAGTATCAGAGGAAATAAAAGAA
>CAJPRB010000119.1:0-5332 GCA_905372925.1 uncultured Streptococcus sp. | reverse complement strand
ATTGGCATGCAGGCCAATCTTTATGCGGTTAAGTATATCGGTAGTTCTCTTGCATCTTCAGTATCAGCTATCTACCCAGCAGTTTCTGTTTTACTAGCATTTTTCATTTTGAAACACAAGGTATCTAAGAATACTGTGTTTGGTATTTTGTTGATTATCGCAGGTATTATTGCCCAGACTTACAAAGTTGAGCAGGTTAATTCTTTTTATATCGGAATTCTTTGTGCATTAGTTTGTGCCATCGCTTGGGGAAGTGAGAGTGTTCTCAGCTCCTATGCTATGGAAAGTGATTTAAGTGAAATTGAAGCACTATTAATCCGCCAAGTAACCTCATTCTTGTCATATCTTGTCATTGTCCTCTTTTCTCACCATTCATTTGCAGAAGTGGCGGATGGGCAATTACTCGGCCTCTTGATTGTCTTTGCAGCATGTAATATGATTTCTTACTTAGCTTACTATATTGCTATCAATCGTCTGCAGCCAGCAAAAGCAACTGGTTTGAACGTAAGCTATGTCGTTTGGACAGTATTGTTCTCAGCAATGCTTTTAGGTACACCACTCGATATGGTAACCATTATTACATCGCTTGTTGTCATGGCTGGTGTTTATATTATTATTAAAGAATAAAGGAGAATAGCGTGAAAGCAATTATCTTGGCAGCGGGGTTGGGAACTCGTCTGCGTCCTATGACTGAAAATACCCCCAAAGCCTTGGTTAAGGTCAACCAAAAACCTTTGATAGAATACCAAATTGAATTTTTGAAAGAGCGAGGAATTGATGAGATTATTATCGTTGTTGGCTACCTCAAAGAACAATTTGACTACCTAAAAGAAAAATATGGTGTTCGTTTAGTCTTTAACGACAAGTATGCTGATTACAATAACTTTTACTCACTTTATCTAGTAAAAGAAGATTTGGCTAACAGCTACGTCATCGATGCAGATAACTATCTTTTCAAAAATATGTTTAGAAACGATCTTAAACGTTCTACCTATTTCAGCGTTTATCGTGAAGACTGTACGAACGAGTGGTTCTTGGTTTACGGTGATGACTACAAGGTTCAAGACATTATTGTTGACAGCAAAGCTGGTCGCATTCTGAGTGGAGTTTCATTCTGGGATGCACCAACTGCTGAGAAGATTGTTGGCTTTATTGACAAAGCTTACGAGAGTGGTGAATTTGTTGATCTCTACTGGGACAACATGGTTAAGGATAATATCAAAGAATTAGATGTGTATGTTGAAGAATTAGAAGGAAACAGCATCTATGAAATCGATAGTGTTAAGGACTATCAAAAGCTAGAAGAAATTTTATCTTCCATTAACTAAATAACATTAGAATTAGTAACAAAAAGACCCATTTTGGTCTTTTTTTGTTTGAAATGCACGAAAATAGAATTTAAAAAGATTGTTTGATAATGATTGTAATTAATTAACAAAACACAATCAACAAAAAAGAAACAAAATAAAACAAAAAGTATTGACAACGATTTCATATAGTGTTATACTTATTACATAAAAGATAATTGAAAGAAGGGAAAATGTTATGGGATTAGATCATTTCTTTGACAAAAACCTGGTGTTTTGCTTAGAAGCGGATAATCAAGAACAACTCTTTGATCAGGTAGCAAGCTTGTTGGAAGAACGAGAAATTGTCACTCCAACTTATCGTGAAGCCTTGATCACGCGTGAAAAGTCATTTCCAACTGGTTTAGATATGGAATTTCTAGGAAAGGATTTGCCAAATGTGGCAATCCCTCATACAGATATTGTTCATAATCTAGCTGAGAAAGTGGTGGTTGTTCGATTAGAAAAACCAGTAACTTTTCACAATATGATTGCTCCTGATAAGGAAGTAGAAGTATCCCTACTCTTCTTTATCATTAACAACTCAAGTTCAAGTCAAACAAATATTCTGGCTCAGTTGATGGACTTTTTCACAGGAAATGGACATCTGGAAGATTTATCAAAAATTTCTGAACCAGAAGCCTTGTATTCCTATATCTCTGAAGCAACAGCTTAAATCGTACATTATAAAAAATAAATCGGAGGAAATCCAAATGATCAAAATTCTCGCTGCCTGCGGTGCAGGTGTTAACTCAAGTCACCAAATTAAAAGTGCTCTTGAAGAAGAGCTTTCAAATCGTGGTTACGATGTTCACTGTGATGCAGTTATGGTAAAAGATGTGAATGAAGATCTTATCAAAGGATACGATATCTTTACACCAATCGCTGCAACAGATCTTGGCTTTGAACCAGGTATTCCAGTTATCGAAGCTGGACCAATCTTGTTCCGTATTCCAGCAATGAGCGCTCCAGTATTTGACAATATTGAAGCAGCTATCAAAGAACACGGACTAAGCTAATTATTATTTTGTAAGATTCCATAAAAATAAAGGGAGGAACTATTATGGATGTCATTATCGAACTAGCCAATAAGATTTTCAAGCCAGTCTTGGAAATGGGTGGTCCTATCATCATGCTGATCATCTTGACAGTATTGGCCTTACTATTTGGAGTGAAATTCTCCAAAGCGCTTGAAGGTGGTATCAAACTTGCCATCGCCCTTACTGGTATCGGTGCTATCATCGGTATGCTCAACGGAGCTTTCTCAGCATCACTTGCGAAATTCGTTGAAAACACTGGTATCCAATTGAATATCACTGACGTTGGTTGGGCACCGCTTGCTACAATCACCTGGGGCTCTGCATGGACACTTTACTTCTTGCTTGTAATGTTGATTGTCAACGTTGTGATGCTTGCAATGAAGAAAACGGACACACTTGACGTCGATATCTTTGATATCTGGCACTTGTCAATCACTGGTCTTTTGATCAAATGGTATGCAGACAACAACGGTGTAAGCCAAGGGGTTTCACTCTTCATCGCAACTGCAGCAGTTGTCCTTGTAGGTGTTTTGAAAATCATCAACTCTGACTTGATGAAACCAACATTCGACGACCTTCTTAATGCACCAAGTTCATCACCAATGACTTCAACTCACATGAACTACATGATGAACCCAGTTATCATGGTTTTGGATAAGATCTTCGATAAAGTATTGCCAGGTCTTGATAAATATGACTTTGATGCTGCAAAATTGAACAAGAAAATCGGTTTCTGGGGATCTAAATTCTTCATCGGTTTTATCCTTGGTATCGTTATTGGTTTGATGGGAACTCCACACCCAGTTGCTGGTGTAGAAGGAGCCGATAAATGGGAACTTGTTATTAAAGGTTGGTTGAGCCTTGGTTTGACTGCCGGTGTCTGCTTGGAGCTCTTCTCACTTATCGGATCTTGGTTCATCGCAGCCGTAGAACCACTTTCACAAGGTATTACAAACGTTGCTACTAAACGTCTTCAAGGACGTAAATTCAACATCGGTCTTGACTGGCCTTTCATCGCTGGTCGTGCTGAAATCTGGGCTTGTGCCAACGTACTTGCTCCAATCATGCTAGTAGAAGCAGTGCTTCTTTCAAACGTCGGAAATGGTATCTTGCCACTTGCAGGTATCATCGCTATGGGTGTGACTCCAGCTCTCTTGGTTGTTACACGTGGTAAATTGCTCCGTATGATCATCTTCGGAACACTCTTGTTGCCACTCTTCCTTCTTTCAGGTACTCTTATCGCTCCATTTGCAACTGAACTTGCGAAAGGTGTAGGTGCCTTCCCAGAAGGTGTGAGCCAAACTCAATTGATCACTCACTCAACTCTTGAAGGACCAATCGAAAAACTATTTGGTTGGGCAATCGGTAATGCTACAACAGGTGATATCAAAGCAATCCTTGGTGCAGCAGCCTTCCTTGTATTCTATGTAGGTATCTTTGCTTGGTATAGAAAACAAATGATCAAACGTAACGAAGAGTATGCAGCAAATGCTAAATAATTCGCTCCTATAAAATGTAAATTGTAAAAACTAGGTTGTCAATTTCCGACATTGGGAGGGCAACCTAGTTTTTTATATAAAAATCTAAAAATAGTTGGAGAACTTTATGGTAATTGAAATCAAATCAGACCAGTTAACGGTCCAGTTTAAAACCTTAGGTGGCGCCTTGTCATCAATCAAGGATCGAGATGGAATTGAGTACTTGTGGCAAGGAGATGCCACCTATTGGAGTGGACAAGCTCCAGTACTTTTTCCAATCTGTGGCTCTTTAAGAGAAGATACAGCCTTCTACAGTCACGCAGATGGAACAAAAACAAAAGGAAGCATTCCGCGTCATGGTTTGGTCCGAAAAAATGAATTTGAATTAATTGGTCAAACAGAAAACAGCGTAACTTTTGCCATCGAAGATGATCAGAATAGCTATCAAAACTATCCTTATCATTTTCGCCTTGAAATCACTTATCTAGTGACTGGCAAGACTGTCCGTACTCAATACAAAGTCTTTAATAAAGAAACCAGCAAGGTTATGCCATACTTTATTGGTGGACATCCAGGCTTTAATTGTCCTCTACTTGATGATGAAGTCTATGAAGATTACTATTTAGAGTTTGAGAAAGAAGAGACTTGCTCTGTTCCGCGTCCATTCCCAGAAACAGGAATGCTAGACTTCCAGGATAGAAGTCCATGGTTGAAATCTCAAAAGGAAGTGGACCTCAGTTACGATCTGTTTAGTGTTGATGCAGTGACTTTGGATGAGTTGCAATCCAGAACAATTGCCCTTCGTTCTCGTAAGCATGAGAAGGGATTAAAAGTACACTTCCAAGAGTTCTCAAATCTCATCATTTGGTCAACTTTGAATAAGGGACCATTCATTGCGTTTGAACCATGGTCTGGCTTGTCAACATCTCTTGAAGAAGGAGATCATTTAGAAGATAAGAAAAACGTTCGTCTCTTAGAACCTGGTCAAGTGGATCAAATTGGCTTTGATATTGAAGTCTTTTAGATAAAAAATAAAACACAAAAACAAACATTAACTGTTGACTTTTTCCCAAAATAGGAGTATATTATGTTTGTAAGCAACAAATGATGTTTGTAACAAACAAACAATCACTTGTTATATTCTCTTTCGCGGAGAAAGTTTGTTTCTAGGAAATTGATTTCCTGGACTTGGATAAGGTGTTATTCATCTCATTCAATCAAATTTGTCAATAAACTGCTAGAAAGTCTTTTGTAGGTAAACTGCTAGCTATAAAAGTCTTTACTGGCCTAGAATAATAAAAAGGAGTAAACAATATGTCTATTGTTATCGGTGCAGATGCTGCAGGTTTGAGATTGAAAGAAGTTGTGAAAGACTTCTTGGAAAAAGAAAACTTCCACGTTGTGGATGTTACAGCTGAAGGTCAAGACTTTGTTGATGTGACTCTTGCTGTTGCTGCAGAAGTAAACA
>CAJPRB010000118.1:0-5355 GCA_905372925.1 uncultured Streptococcus sp. | reverse complement strand
TGAAGAAAAGAAACAAGAATAAGAATCTTCAGTTTTTACTTGACAAGTGTCGTTATAAATAATAGAATAGTAGAAAACTTTTAAAGCAGTCCAGAGAGGCAGCTAAGGTTAGACAGTGAAAGGGTGGAGACTACCCGTTTTTCGTGGAACCTAGCTGCTAGCAGGTTCCTTTTTTTGAGCAATGGACTGTCAGCAAAGAATAGGAGAAAAGAATGCGTGAGAGTCGTCCGGTCATTGCTCTGGATTTTCCAAGTTTCGAGGAAGCCAAAGAATTTTTAGCCCTTTTTCCAGCAGAGGAAAAACTCTATGTCAAGGTAGGAATGGAAATCTACTATGCAGTAGGTCCCGAGGTTGTGCGTTATTTGAAATCATTGGGACATAGTGTTTTTTTGGATCTCAAGTTGCATGATATTCCAAATACGGTCAAGTCAACAATGAAAATCTTGTCAAGTCTGGGTGTCGATATGACCAATGTTCAGGCTGCAGGTGGGCTTGAGATGATGCAGGCTGCGCGTGAAGGCCTTGGTGATCAAGGGATTCTTATTGCGGTGACCCAATTGACCTCAACATCCGAAGAGCAGATGCAAGACTGTCAAAATATCCAAACTAGTCTGCAGGAATCAGTGATTCACTATGCTAAGAAAACAGCTGAAGCTGGATTGGATGGAGTGGTTTGCTCAGCCCAAGAGGCACAGCTCATCAAGGAGGCGACAAACGAAGACTTTATCTGCTTGACACCAGGGATTCGACCAGCAGGTGCTGAAGCAGGGGATCAAAAACGCGTAGTGACCCCTGGTCAAGCCTATCAAATCGGTAGTGACTACATTGTAGTAGGCCGTCCTATCACACAGGCAGCAGACCCTGTAGCAGCCTACCATGCTATCAAGGAAGAATGGACACGCGATTGGGTCTAAAGCGTATTTGATTATAGATTTAAGGATAAGAAGGAGTATACCATGACACTTGCTAGAGACATTGCTAGCCATCTATTGAAAATTCAAGCGGTTTATCTCAAACCAGAAGAGCCTTTCACTTGGGCATCTGGTATCAAGTCACCTATCTATACGGATAATCGTGTGACCCTAGCTTACCCGGAAACTAGAACTTTGATTGAAAATGGTTTTGTGGATGCTATCAAAGCAGCCTTTCCAGAGGTAGAAGTCATTGCTGGTACAGCGACAGCAGGGATTCCACACGGAGCTATCATCGCGGACAAGATGAATCTACCATTTGCCTATATCCGTAGCAAACCAAAAGACCATGGAGCTGGAAACCAAATCGAAGGCCGTGTAGCCCAGGGGCAAAAAATGGTAATTGTAGAAGACCTGATCTCAACTGGTGGCTCAGTTCTCGAAGCGGTAGCAGCTGCCAAGCGTGAAGGAGCAGATGTTCTCGGTGTAGTAGCCATTTTTAGCTATCAACTAGCAAAAGCAGATAAGAACTTTGCAAACGCAGGCGTGAAACTGGTGACTCTCTCAAACTACAGCGAGCTCATCCACCTAGCACAAGAAGAAGGCTACATCACACCAGAGGGATTGGCTCTCTTAAAACGATTCAAAGAAGACCAAGAAAATTGGCAAAATGCCTAAAACATAGAAAATCAGGTAGTCACTAGGATTACCTGATTTCTTTTTATTTTCGGAAAGTATTAGTCAACTTTTCCACCTTCAACCACTAGATCATCTGCTTTAGCAGCATCACCGTAAGTTGGGTGAAGTGTTTTTTCATAGGCCTTGTGGAAGAAGTTTTCCTTGCCCAATTTTTCAATGTCTTTATTGATGAAGTCGAGCAATTCTTGGTTCCCTTTTTGAACCGCTGGTGCAATGGTATCTGGGTCACCGAGAGAAGTAATTCCTACTTCGTACCCTTTATTTTCAAGAGCCCAAGCTAGGACTTCAGTATTGTCAGTAGAGAAGGCATCTCCGCGTCCGTCAAGAAGGGCTTGGTAGGCATCGCTATATTGGTCATATTTTTGGAGTTTTACTTCTGGGTGATTTTTCTCAAAGTAAGTTTCAGCAGTCGTTCCCTTTGTAACAATCAAGGTTTTGCCTTCTAATTCTTTGACGTCTTTGATGACTTTATCTTTTGGTGACACAACACCGAGTGATACTTTCATGTAAGGAAGGGCAAAATCAACTTGTTTCTTACGTTCGTCAGTCACTGTAAAGTTAGCAAGTGTGATATCCACCTTGTTTGAAATCAAGTATTCAGCACGGTTGGCAGCATCAACTGAGACGTATTCGACCTTCACGCCCAAGTCTTGAGCTAATTGGTTTCCCAATTCGATATCGTAACCTTGGTAAGAACCGTCGTTATCAACGTAACCAAACGGTTTTTTGTCTCCAAATACGGCGATTCGAAGCTCACTACTTTTTTTGATTTCGTCGATAGTGCGGGCCTTGGCGGTTGCTTTTCCTGATGAAGCATCAGAGCTTCCACCTGAGCTACAAGCTGTGACAAAGATAAGGGCAAAGGCAAGTGCAAAAACAGTTAGGATTGGTTTGAGTATTTTCATAATAATCTCCTTTATTTATTATAGATATGAGCCAAACTGGCTAAAGTCAAAGACGTTTAAAAATTCCTGTGCTCGTTTGGTTTGTGGGTTGGTAAAGAAGTCTTGAGCCGTTCCTTCTTCAGCGATTTTCCCTTGGTCGAGAAAGATTATCCGATCCGCAATGGCTTGGGCAAACTGCATTTCGTGGGTTACCAGAATCATGGTGCGCCCTTCTTGTGCCAAGTCATTGATGAGTTCCAGAACTTCACGCACCATTTCTGGATCTAGCGAAGCGGTCACCTCGTCAAAGAGGATAATTTCTGGATGCATGAGAAGGGCGCGGACAATCGCAACCCGTTGCTTTTGTCCACCAGATAACTGGCGAGCAAAGCTATGTTTTTTATCTAAAAGGCCGACTCGTTCCAGTAGTTTCAGAGCTTCTTCAGTGACCTCTTTTTTGTCTCTCCTCTGAGCCTTGATAGGTCCTAGGATGAGGTTTTGAAGGACATCTAGGTGAGGAAAGAGTTCATAACTTTGAAAGACCATACCGATTTTTTGGCGGACCAGGTGAAAGTTTTTCTGATTGCCAATAATAGATTGTCCGTCCAGAAGAATATCTCCCCCCTGTATTGTTTCTAGGCCATTGAGGCAACGGAGGAGGGTACTTTTCCCGCATCCAGAGGGTCCTAGGATGACAACAACTTCCCCCTTTTTGATATCTAGAGAGAGTCCTTGGAGGATAGGATTGTCTCCAAAGGATTTTTTTAGTTCCTTTATTTCTAAAATAGTTTCAGACATTTAATTCCTCCAATGTTTTTCTAAGTGACTAGATAGTTTGGAAATAGGAAAGCAGACTGCAAAATACAAGATCAGAATGGTTCCATAAATCCAAAAGGAAGCAGTTGGGATGGTCAGGCGATTGCTATCAATGATTTGTTGCCCAACCTTGGTAACTTCAACAACCCCAATCAAGACAACCAAGGAAGTCGTTTTGATCATCCGAGTGACAAGATTGATGGCTTGTGGTAGTAGTCTTCTCAAGACCTGTGGGATGATGATGTGATAGTAAAGTTGGAAGTTTGTCAAGCCTAGCGCCTGTCCGCTTTCAAACTGATGTTTAGGGAGGGAAGTGATGGCTCCACGTACCAAGTCTCCCATTTCGGCTGTACCCCAGAGGGTAAAAACGATAATAGCCGAAGTCTCACCTGAGATATTGATATTAAAGTTTCGAGCCAATCCAAAGTATACGATGAAAAGTAGTACCAGTTGGGGCATGATACGGATAAATTCCAGATAAAAACGTGTTAAAAAACGAATAACTCTAGAATGGGAGGTCATGATGATTCCCATGATTGTTCCGAAAATCATAGATAGAAGGACGGAGAGAATGGAAATTCCAATCGTGACACCCAGCCCTTGTAAGATCCGCAGGAGATTATTTCCCTGAAAGAGTACTTGCATTCCCGAATCCTGCATTGCGGAGCCTCCTTTCTATCCAGCTAAAGAGTAGAGAGATGGGTAGAAGCATGATAAGGTAAGCAACTACTAACATGGCCAGTGCAATGTCTGTCTCATAATATAGTCCAATCAAGTCCTTGGCGACGTACATGAGGTCGGCCAAAGCCACTGCTGAGAAAACAGAGGTTTCCTTGATGAGGAAAATGACATTGGCACTAAAAGACGGTAGAGCAACCGCTGTTGCCTGCGGAAGAACTACATAGCGAAAGACCTGTACAGGTGTCAGACCGATAGCTAGGCCAATCTCGTGCTGGGTTTGACTGACGGACTCCAGTCCACTTCGGAAAGATTCTGCCATATAGGAACCCCCTAAAAAGACCAGTCCCATAGTGGCACAGACTTCCGAAGACAGGACAATCCCTATTCGGGGAAGCCCGAAATAGAGGAAGAAGAGCTGAATCAAAAGGGGCGTATTTCGTGACAATTCTATATAGGCTGTTGCTAACTGTGAAAAGATAGGAACGCGATAATGCCGGATGATACTAACGATTAGACCAACAAGAAAAGAACCCAAAATTCCCCAAACTGCAATATGCAAGGTCAGAAAGAATGCCTTTTGATAGAGTGGTAAATATTGTTCAACAATGGACCAATCCAAAATAGAACCTCCCATCTAGGAATAATATAGTTATTGTAGCACTAAAGGGCATGTTTGGATAATATGAATTTTTTATCACAATGATAGAAAAAATTTATCATGGCTATGAGTTGAAATTTCCAGACAAATTTTTTGAAAGGAATCTGAAAAAGAGTTAAGATAGTTTATGCAAGAAAAAGTAAACGCTTACTTAACAAGGAGGACACTTTATGTCATATAAAACAAGCAATGCAGAAGGACCTGTAGATTTTATTAACACTTATGATTTGGAGCCAATGGCGCAACAAGTCATTCCTAAAGCTGCCTTTGGCTATATCGCTAGTGGTGCGGAAGATACTTTCACTTTACGCGAGAACATCCGTGCCTTTAACCACAAACTCATCGTTCCACATACGCTTTGCAATGTTGAAAATCCAAGTACAGAGATTGAATTTGCAGGTGAAAAATTATCTTCACCAATTATTATGGCGCCTGTTGCGGCTCATAAATTGGCAAATGAGCAGGGGGAAGTAGCTACTGCACGTGGTGTGCATGAATTTGGTTCTCTCTATACAACTAGTTCCTACTCTACTGTTGACCTTCCAGAAATTACGGAAGCTCTTCAAGGGACACCTCATTGGTTCCAATTTTACTTTAGTAAGGATGACGGCATTAACCGTCATATCATGGACCGTGTGAAGGCTGAAGGCTACAAAGCGATTGTCTTGACGGCAGATGCAACTGTAGGGGGCAATCGTGAGGTCGA